>JBDLUR010000140.1:0-5120 GCA_039805205.1 Bacteroidota bacterium | reverse complement strand
GCAATTGCTTAATCAATGCACACTTCATTTAGGTGTAACGAGAAACAAGCTGTAATTTTGCAGAAATATTGCAGTGATGTCGGGACAATTGAATAACCTTATGCAGCTTCCTGGATTAGACAGCTCCATGAAGTCGATTGCGGAAAAAATCGAAAATCAAATTCGTATTACCCCTCAAGAAGGCTTGATGCTTTTTGAAAAAGGCTCACTAGCTACTTTGGGAGCAATGGCTAATTATATCCGTGAAAGGAAACATGGTAACTACACCTATTTCAATCGCAATTTCCATATTGAACCCACCAATGTTTGTGTCTTTTCCTGCAAGTTCTGTTCTTATTCTAGATTGTATTCAAAAAGAGAAGAAGGATGGGAACTCAGTATTGATGAAATGCTTGAAAAGGTAAAGGCGTATAACGGACAGCCAATAACAGAAGTCCATATTGTAGGTGGTGTTCATCCGAAAATGGATATTCATTACTTTGCCGAACTTCTCACCAAAATAAAAGCACATCGTCCTGACCTGCACATCAAAGGTTTTACTGCAGTTGAGCTAGACTACATGTTTAGAAAAGCAAAGCTATCTAGACTAGAAGGTATGAAGCTATTACATGATGCAGGACTTGATTCATTACCTGGAGGCGGTGCAGAGATTTTTGATGAGGTAGTTCGTCAGCAAATTTGCGCAGACAAAGTAGATGCAGCAGGTTGGTTAGATATCCATGCTACTGCACATCAATTGGGCATGCACAGTAACGCTACCATGCTTTATGGTCATCTTGAGAAATATGAACACCGTATTGACCATATGGAGCAATTGAGGAACATGCAAGACAAGACAAAAGGTTTTAATACGTTTATACCTTTGAAGTTCAGGAACCATGATAATGAAATGAGTCATATTCCAGAGGTTTCAGCGATAGAAGACATGAAGGTATATGCGATTGCTAGAATTTATCTCGACAACTTCAATCATATCAAAGCCTATTGGCCAATGCTTGGTCGTGAGCAAGCACAACTAACCCTTGCTTTTGGTGTAAATGATATTGATGGAACTATCGACGACTCAACCAAGATTTATTCAATGGCTGGAAGTGAAGAACAAACGCCAAGTATGACGACTGAAGAATTGGTTGCATTAATCAAACAGGTAGGTAGAGAAGCTGTTGAACGAGATACACTTTACAACATTGTAAAGAAATACTAATCAACATTCACTGAGACTAATAGGAATTTGAAGGGCAAGCCCCCCTTCTGATGTTTCTTTGTATTTACCATTCATATCCAATGCGGTCTCCCACATGGTCTTAATAACCGAATCAAGTGAAACCTTAGCAAAATCAGGTGCACTTTGCAAAGCAAGTTGCGCTGCAGTGATTGCTTTCATGGCACCCATGGTATTACGTTCTATACAAGGTATTTGTACCAATCCACCTATAGGGTCACAGGTCAAACCCAAATGATGTTCCATAGCAATTTCAGCCGCCATCAATACCTGACGTTGGGTACCTCCTAAGCATTCACAAAGAGCAGCAGCAGCCATTGCACTGGATACACCTATTTCAGCCTGACAACCGCCCATTGCTGCAGAGATGGTTGCTCCTTTTTTAAAGATGCTCCCAATTTCCGATGCGGTTAATAAAAATTGTACAACTTTATCTTCATGGTTACCATCACAAAAAACAATAAAGTACTGCAAAACAGCTGGTATAACTCCTGCAGCTCCATTTGTTGGCGCAGTAACTACCCTGCCAAATGATGCATTTTCTTCATTAACAGCAAGCGCAAAACAACTTACCCAATCAACTATATAGCTGAAATCATTTCCGCCTTTGAGAATACAACTGATCCACTCTTGACGGTTTTCATATACAGCATCACCTAACAATTTTTTATTTAGATCACTCGCTCGTCTTTTTACTTGTAATCCACCAGGAAGCATGCCATTTGTATGACATCCTTTATAAATACATGAAGACATTACGTCCCAAATATTTAATACTCCTTCTTTGGTAATTATTTCAGTGCGCCAAGCACTTTCATTTTCCAATACAATTTCACTGATGGCTAACCCAGTTTTCATGCACCAATGCAATAAATCATTGGCTGTGTTTATTGGAAATGGTAACACAACTGCATTTTGTTGGTCAGCTTGAATACCTTCTTCTTCCACGAAACCTCCACCTATTGAGAAATAGGTCTTGGCTATATGTTCTCCATTTTCTAGAGACGCAAGAAAGGTCATTCCATTAGGATGATGCGCTAAGGTTTCGGTAAATAGAAATTCAATATCAACTGCTGGATTAAATTGGACTTGCTTAAGTCCTCCGAAAAGAATAGAGTTAGTTCGTTGAATAGTTTCGATGGAGGTGGATACTTCATCAACAGCAAATGTAACAGGGTCTTCGCCTGATAGTCCTAATTGGACTGCAATATCGGTACCATGACCTTTGCCCGTTTTGGCTAGAGATCCATATAATACCACCTTAATCCCTGTAAGTTGATCAAGACTATATTGAGATTTGATGTAGTTGCAAAAAAGATTCGCAGCTCTCCAGGGGCCGAGTGTATGAGAGCTTGATGGGCCAATCCCTATTTTAAAAATGTCAAAAAAAGAAATGGCTTGGTGCATTCAACAATTTTGATTCTTATGCTTCTACAACTGTAACATCAAATATTAAAACACTGTTTGCAGGAATTCCTGGTATAGCTGCACTTCCATATCCAAGAGATGGTGGGAGAAACAACTTGATTTTGCCACCAGTTTTTACCAATGGTAAACCCAACTGCCAACCAGTAATCAATTGTGACAAGGGATAAAGAACGGGCGTAGTTGATTGATCAAAAACTGTTCCATTGGTAAGCTGACCTTTATAGGTAAAGGCTACATTAGTACAAACGGTAGGATTATTACCTGTCCCTTGATTTTCAATGATATAATAGAAACCTCTAGGATGTTTAACAGCATTGGTAATGTTATTGGCAGTTAAATAAGCCTCAACTTGTGTTATTTCTGCAGCAGGCACATTTACTTCCGGTATTTTAGCTGTACAAGAAAATGAATCATATCCATCTTTCAAACAGCCTGAATTGAAAACAGCTAGTACAATTAAAATCGACAATAATCTAATCACGCGCATGAAATAAATTTTAGTGAATACAAAGATGCAAAAAAAGAACGAATTCAGCTATTGGGTTGATTAGTGGCCTTCCCCCGAGCAATTAACTCAAGGTATTGATTTTCCAATTTTTCCCAGCGAAACTTTCGATTGACTATAGCAATGAAAACTGATATAATTATGATAGCTAAAACAAGTACAATTGGATTGAACTGACTCAAGCCAACTGCATCTGCCCTTTTGTACCAAAATCTTCCCAGTAAAAAATTGATCAAAATAGGTATGGAGAACAATAGTCCAAAAGGTAAGCCAAATAGCAATTGGTATTTGATAGTCGACTGATAGGCTCTGTTTTCCTCCCAGTATTCAATAAATTTCTTTTCGTCTTCCGTATATAACATAATATTTCTCTAAATTACGGATATAAGTGCTGATGCAATCGTGGTAGAAAGTATTTCTCACGAATAATTACATTCATGAAACCAAAACCCAACCAACTTTTTTTTCTTTTTGCGATTGTAAGTCTTTTAGAGATTGTATTTGTAACAACCGATAACCAAACCCTTAGGTACTTCACTAAACCGCTCATTATCCCTTTATTGGCAGCAATTTATATTTCGTACCAACATCCAAGAAAACCAATTTTCAAAGACCACATTTTATTGGGTCTATTTTTTTCATGGGCTGGTGATGTTCTTTTACAAGCACCCAATTTATTTATTCCCGGACTACTCTCTTTCTTGACGGCACACATTTTTTACATCATCTATTTCACCAAAACAAAATCAAATCAACATTCATTTTTCAAGTTGAGGCCAATTATGCTAATTGCAGTAATGGCATATCTTGTTGAATTCATCTACATACTTTGGCCTACTCTTGGTGCTATGCGAGTGCCTGTGCTTATTTATGGAATCACTATTAGTACCATGCTATCTGCAGCGCTTTGGCAATACCAAAAATTGGAGAATAGAACAGCTTTATATTTTATTATAGGCGCTACTTTGTTTGTTACTTCAGATTCATTGCTTGCTTTGAATATGTTCAAAGAAAACTTTTCAATGGCAGGAATTTTGATCATGTCTACCTACATCCTTGCTCAATTGTTTATTGTATTAGGTGCCATCAGGGTGCAAATTCATGGTCAGCATATAACTACAGAACAACAATAAAAAACTAAGACATAAAAAAAGGGTTCTGAAAACAGAACCCTTTTTTATTATTTGGAGGAAGATTAATAATCCATACCACCCATTCCAGGAGCACCATGCGCATGCACTGGTTCTTCTTTCTTTGGCTTATCAGCAACTACACATTCAGTAGTCAACAACATACCTGCAATTGAAGCAGCATTCTCAAGTGCAACACGAGAAACCTTAGTTGGATCAATTACACCTGCAGCCAACAATTTTTCATAATTGTCGGTACGTGCATTGTAACCGAAATCACCCTTACCTTCTTTTACTTTTTGTACAACAATTGAACCTTCAATTCCTGCATTGTAAACGATGGTACGCAATGGAGCTTCAAGAGCTCTACGGATGATTGCAATACCAGTTGTTTCGTCTTCATTAGCACCTTTTTTCTTATCCAAAGACTCAATTGCACGGATGAAAGCGATACCACCACCAGGTACGATACCTTCTTCAACAGCAGCACGAGTTGCATGCAAAGCATCATCAACACGATCTTTCTTTTCTTTCATTTCAACTTCAGTAGCAGCACCTACGTTAAGTACAGCAACACCACCACTTAATTTTGCCAAACGCTCTTGCAATTTCTCTCTGTCGTAATCAGAAGTTGTAGACTCGATTTGAGATTTGATTTGAGCAATACGTGCATTGATATCATCCTTCTTTCCTTTACCACCAACTACAATTGTGTTGTCTTTGTCGATAGTAACACGCTCAGCACGTCCAAGATAAGTTAGATCAGCGTTCTCCAATTTGAAGCCCTGCTCTTCACTGATTACGATACCCTTTGTAAGGATAGCGATATCTTGTA
>JBDLUR010000139.1:0-9134 GCA_039805205.1 Bacteroidota bacterium | reverse complement strand
CCCCATGAGGAAGGGTTGCTTAATTTCTGATCAAGCTGATTAGCCCTTTCAATGGCTTCTGTGGCAAATACTTCTACAAATGCATTGAGGTGTGACTGCTGATCAATGGTAGATAAATATGATGCTACAACTTTAGAACAGGTAAGTTCACCACATGCTAATTTGGTTCGGAGATCCGATATTGTAAGATGGGTGTACAAGGTAAATTAGCTGGTATAAAAATCAAGCCTCTTTTGGCTTGTCTTTTTCATTCATGCCGTCTTCAATTTCTTTTTTCACATTCGACTTGGCATCATTGAATTCGCGAATACCTTTTCCAAGTCCACGCATGAATTCAGGTATTTTACGACCACCAAACATGATCAAAACTGCGATTATAATGAAGATCCATTCTGAACCACCCGGCATCGCAAGCAAAAACGCGCTATTGGATAACATAACTTGAATTTTTGATAGATAACAAATCTACAAATTTTTTCGCATACGGGAAAGGCATAAAAAAATCCCGCCTAAGCGGGATTTACTATTGTGAAGATGAATTACTTCATTCTCTTTTCCTTGATTCTTGCGCTCTTACCGCTTCTCTCTCTGAGGTAGAACAACTTCGCTCTACGCACTTTACCAGCTTTGTTCAATACAATTGAATCAATGTTTGGTGAAGCTACAGGGAAAGTTCTTTCAACGCCAACACCATCAGACATTTTTCTTACAGTGAAAGTAGCAGTGCTTCCTTGGCCTTGACGTTTTAAAACATCGCCTTTGAAACTCTGGATTCTTTCCTTGTTTCCTTCAATGATTTTATAATTGACGGTTACATTGTCACCAGCCTTGAATTTTGGAAAATCCTTTACTTGGGTCAATTGCTCGTGTACAAATGCTATTGCTTGGTTCATAACGTTAAATTAGGGGAGCAAAAGTAATCAAATTTGTGTTTTTGACAAAATCTTTTGGGGCTTATTCAGCAGCAATTTTTGATTTTATCGTTTCTAGCTGATTCTGAATGGTTTATCTCGCTACGTTGACAGTTCTTTTTTCCCTGATTACAGTCACTTTAATCTGACCAGGGTAAGTCATTTCTGTTTGTATTTTTTGAGCCATTTCAAAGCTGAGCTTTTCGCTGTCGCCATCAGTCACCTTGTCTGCTTCAACAATCACCCTCAGTTCTCTACCAGCTTGAATAGCATAAGCCTTTTCAACACCGTTATAGGTAAGGGCTAGATTTTCAAGGTCCTTGATTCTCTGGATGTATTGTTGCATGATTTCCCTTCTAGCACCAGGTCTTGCACCGCTAATGGCGTCACAAGCTTGGATAATAGGTGAGATCACATATTGCATTTCGGTTTCGTCATGGTGTGCAGCAATGGCATTAACGACTGCTGGATTCTCCCCATATTTTTCAGCGAGTTTTCCTCCAAGTAAGGCATGGCTCAATTCTGTTTCCTCATCCGGAACTTTACCTATATCATGCAGTAGACCCGCTCTTTTGGCTAGTTTCGGGTTCATGCCTAATTCTGCAGCCATGATACCACAAAGGTTAGCAACCTCACGGCTATGCATCAAAAGATTTTGTCCGTATGAAGACCTGAATCTCATTTTACCTACAACCCTTACTAATTCTTTATGGAGGCCGTGAATCCCAAGTTCAATGATGGTTCTTTCACCAATTTCCATTACTTGTTCCTCTAGTTGCTTGCGTGTTTTTTCAACAACTTCCTCAATTCTTGCAGGGTGAATTCTTCCATCACTCACCAAACGTTGTAGGGCTAAACGGGCAATTTCTCTTCTTAGTGGATCAAAAGAAGATAGAACAATGGCCTCAGGTGTATCATCTACAACAAGGTCAACGCCAGTTGCAGCTTCGATTGCACGTATATTTCTACCTTCTCTACCAATGATTTGTCCTTTGATTTCATCACTTTCCAGTTGGAATACTGTTACAGTATTTTCAATGGTCTGTTCAGCAGCTGTTCTTTGTATGCTTTGAATGATGATTTTTCTAGCCTCTTTGTTGGCTTTCTGACGGGCATCTTCGATGATTTCCTGTTGAAGAGAAAGCGCTTTTGTTTGGGCTTCTTGTTTCAAGCTTTCAATCAATTGTGCTTTTGCATCTTCTGCACTTAATCCACCAATTTTCTCCAGTTTTCTGATGTGTTCTTCCTGGTGTTTTTCGAGTTCATTCCTTTTTTGAGTAATGATCTCGATTTGTCTGTTCAGGTGTTCCTTAATAGTGTCGTTCTCTTTGACTTGTTTATCAAGGGTTTCAGTCTTTTGGTTGATCTGCTGTTCTTTCTGCTTAATTCTGTTTTCAGCGTCAGCGATTTTTCTGTTTTTTTCAAAAACTTCCTTCTCGTGGTCCGCCTTTAATTGTACAAATTTCTCCTTTGCCTCAAGAAGTCGTTCTTTTTTGAGGTTTTCCGACTTGAATTGAGCATCGTTGAGAATCTGTTCTGCCTGTTTCTGGGCTTCTTCTAATTTTGCGGCTGTGTTTTTTGAAAAAATGAGTTTACCCAGTCCGAGGCCAACCAATGTGGCTGCGATACCTATTATGATGGGTATAATGAGTTGCGATTCCATGTGTAATTGTTTTTTTCATTTTCATTTCAATCCCTTCGAAAAAATTTCTATGGACAAGTGTTACGAAGTTAAAGAAAAAAACGCCACGGGACATGTTAATTTGAGCTATTCTCCGGAAAGGGATTTGTCTAAAAGTGACTCAATTCGGTCGAAAATGGGACCAATTTCTATTGTTTCTGCCCCTTTTTCCTCTGTTTTTTGGTCTAAAACATAAGATAGCAATACCATAGCTAAATAATCTTGCATATCCTTTCCAGCGTATTGCTTCTTGTATTGTATGAGTTGATCATTGAGCTTTTTTGCTTTATCCCTTACTTTCTCTTCATCCGTATTTTCAATTTTGATTCTATACGTACGATCACCTAAAATCAAATTAATGGCGATAGTATTTGACATTTCTTATGTTTTTTGAGGTTTATTAACAGATTATTCACTATTTTCAAACTATCCAATACTACTACACAAAAACCAACCCCATGCTGGTAAAAACAAAATCGTTTAGTTTCATCGACAAACTCACTATAGAGTTAGAAGAAACCACCCAAGGTCCCCTGCATGTTGTCCTCAAAAGTGAAGATGGTAAAATTTGCTGTAAAACTGAAAAAAAGATCAGTAATGGCAACAGTTTAATTGATTGGGAAGGACTAGATGAACTACCCTACGGCGTTTACACCGTTGAGTGCTCTCAAGGTCAAGACACTGTTAGAGTGAAGACTGTTAAACGCATCTAAGCCTGGTTACCTAAAATAGCAATGCACTTGTCGATCTCTTTGACATAGGCATTGATTTTCTTTTCTAGTGCTGCTCTTGAAGATTTTGAGGCTGTCGTTTCTGTAGATTGAAGTAGTCCAACTTGAATTTCAAGTTCATCTACTTTTGCCCTCAGTTTTTTTTGTGTTTCAATTTGCAGTTCTGCTTCATTCCGTAATTTCTGATTCTCACGCAATAACTGTTGGTGCTGGAACAACAACTTGGTCAGCTTTTCTTCTATTCTACCTATTTGTTCAATGCCGGAACTCATATTATTTTCTAATCTCGGCTTTTAATGTTTCTTCAATTCCTTTGGTTATTTTACCCATGATCTTGTCAACTTCTTCATCTTTCATGGTCTTCTCTTCATCAAGGAAGGTAAAGTTCATTGCCATTGATTGTTTGTTTTTGCCAAGTTTCTCGCTTTTGAAAATATCGAAAAGACGATAGCTCTTCAATTGCTTGATAGATAAACCTGCCAACAGGCGGTCAATGTCTTCGAAAGTTACATCATTATTGGCAACAAATGAGAGGTCTCTTTGTACCAATGGAAATTTCGAAATTTCTCTGAATCGGATGGATTTTGTGTTTCCGGCAGCTAACCAGTTTTGCCAATGGATATCCGCTATCCATACAGGAACCCTTATGTCAAATTTGTTCAGCATTTCTTCAGATGGTTTTCCAATGGAAACCACCAATTCATTTGCAACGTATCCATTGATGCAATAGTCGAATCTGTTTCTTTCCTCTATTTTATAATCTATTGAAGGAATAGCAGACTGGATTTGTAAAGCCTGGATTACTCCTTTTAAGAAAAACAGATCTGCTTGCTGTTCTGGCTTGTTCCAAGAAGTATCTGTAACCTTACCTGCAGTAAACAAGGCCAAATGATCTTCTTCAACATATTTGTTGATGTTCTTAGCATAAGTTTTACCAAACTCAAACATCAAGAGGTTGTCGTTTCTGTGGTTTAGGTTTCTTGCCATGGTTTGTAAACCAGTTTCCATCATCGTTAATCGCAACATATCCAATTCAGAACTGAGGTTGTTGAGCATTTTCACTGCAATCTTCAATTCTTCCTCACTGTAATTGGCACTGTTGGTGATAGAGTTGTTGAGCATTTCATTGAAACCCATACCGCACAGTACACCTGAAATTTTTTCTCTCAATGGGTAATCTCGACTACCCGATGATACTGCAGGTGAAATATTGATACTTGAAGGAATCAGGATATTATCAAATCCATCAATTCTCATAATTTCTTCTACCAAGTCTGCAGGTATTTTAACATCAGTTTTGTAGGTAGGTACCTTCACCTTGATGCCATCATTGGTTTCTTCTAAAATAACAAATTGCATACCTTCTAATATGCCCTTTACTTGTTCCTTGGCATAAGTTTTACCACTCATTTTATGCAGATAGGAATATAGTAAAGTTACCTCTGGTTGTTGCGCTGGATGTGGGTATGCATCTGTAAAAGCATGTTCAATTTTACCACCTCCAAATTCGCAAATCAGTGCTGCAGCTTTTGCCAATACATCAAGCGTTTGTCCTATATCTACACTTTTTTCAAAGTGCATGGCTGCATCAGTTCTGAGGTGATGCTTGAATGAACTTTTTCTAATGGCCACTGGATGGAACCATGCGCTTTCTAGAAAAATATTTTTGGTTGTACTGCTTACGCCACTGTTTAATCCTCCAAAAATTCCACCCATGCACATTGGTCGACTATCACCGTCGCATATCATTAAATCGTGTGCAGATAATTTTCGTTCTTTTTCATCCAATGAAATGAACGCTGTGCCTTCTGCTAGATTTTTAATCCTAACTGTATTACCATTAATTTGGTCAGCATCAAATGCATGTAACGGTTGGCCAGTATCGTGTAAAATATAATTGGTGATATCTACTATATTGTTAATCGACCGTTGTCCGATTGCCTTTAATCTTTGCTGCATCCACTTTGGTGCTGCTTTAATTTCTACCTGTTGGATGTAGGCGCCTGTATAACGGTGACAATCATTTGGATTCTCAATCACTACATCAATCGGACATGAAGCAGAGGAAGAGGCAGTATGAGATTTAAGTTTGATGATAGGCTTGATGTTGCCGCCTTCATGGTGATTCAACCAATTGCAAACATCTCTTGCTACACCAAGGTGACTCATCGCGTCACTTCTGTTGGGGGTTAATCCAATAGAAATAACATGATCATCGTACGGTTCAAATAGGTCTGCAACGGCTTGTCCGACAGCAGTATCAGTAGGTAATATTTTAATACCGTTGTGATCAGTGCCTAAACCAATTTCATCTTCAGCACAAATCATTCCCATGCTTTCTACACTTCTTATTTTAGCGGCCTTCATGGTGATGGGATCTCCGGATGTTGGAAATATAGTACAGCCAACTGGCGCAACAATTACTTTTTGTCCGGCTGCCACATTTGGCGCACCACATACAATCTGAAGAGGAGATGCCCCACCTATATTTACAGTAGTTACCGATAACCTATCTGCATTAGGATGCTTTTCAACAGTAAGTACTTCACCGGTTACCAAGCCTTTTAAACCTCCTTTTATTTCTTGGTATGCATCATAACTCTCAACTTCCAATCCGATTGAATTCAAAATCAGACTGAGCTTATCGTGGGGAATAGGCGTTTGGAAATAATCCATGAGCCATTTATACGAAATTGTCATGCTGCAAATATAGTAATTAGGCTTTGCCTAAAAATGTGAGTTTCTGTGAAGTTGATGTCAATAAGCCGGTATTTTCTGTGGATATGCCTGTCAATAACCTGTTCTTATTAATGTTCTTTTAAAACAAGTCAACCTTCAGCCAACCTCGTTATATTCGCGAAATGGATACGAATTTGAACCGTGACAGAAGAAACAGGCGAAAAACGACTACTGATTTTAATACATTGGCCTATGGAAAGGTTCCTCCGCAATCGAGAGAATTGGAAGAAGCGGTTTTAGGCGCAGTTATGTTAGAGCGAGGAGCATTCGACATAGTAGGTAATATCTTGAAACCAGAATGTTTCTATGTAGAGGCCCATCAGCATATTTTCAGAGCCGTTGTTAGGTTGAATGTTGAAAGTAAGCCTATCGATTTACTTACGGTTGTTGAAGAATTGAAGTCGATGGAAATGCTTGAAACGGTTGGCGGTCCTTATTACATATCTAAACTTACCAACTCGGTGGTTTCTGCTGCCAATATTGAAGCACATGCTCGTATTGTTCAAGAAAAATTTATTCAAAGAGAATTGATCCGTATCAGTAGTGAAATCATTACTGATGCCTACGATGATACTACAGATGTATTTGATTTACTGGATGCTGCAGAGCAAAAACTTTTTTCAATCGCCAATGATCAATTGAAAAAAGAATTTGATACCCTAGGTAAAGGGGTAATGGATGCCTTGAATAAGATTGATGAAATGCGTGCAAGGAATGAAGACATCACTGGTGTTCCATCTGGATTTCCCACGTTGGATAAAACAACCTATGGTTGGCAGAGATCGGATTTAATCATTTTGGCAGCTCGTCCTTCTGTCGGTAAAACTGCATTTGCATTGAACTTGGCAAGGAATGCAGCTATGCACCCTACTAAACCTACGGCAGTTGCTTTTTTCAGTTTGGAGATGAGTACGAGTCAGCTTGTTCAGCGTATTCTCTCGGCAGAAAGTGAAATCTGGTTAGAAAAGATTTCAAGGGGTAGGATGGAAGACCATGAAATGAAACAACTATACAAGAAAGGTATTGAGCCTTTAACCAATGCGAAGTTGTTTGTAGATGATTCTGCAGCGTTGAATATTTTTGAATTGAGGGCGAAATGCAGAAGGTTAAAAAGTTTGCATAATGTGGGATTGATTATCATCGACTATTTGCAATTGATGAGTGGTTCTTCTGATAATCGCAATTCTAATCGTGAACAAGAAATCAGTACCATTTCTAGAAATCTTAAACAGCTTGCGAAGGAGTTACAGGTGCCAATTATTGCACTCAGTCAGTTAAGTCGTGAAGTGGAGAAACGTAAAGATAGCCAGAAGGTGCCGCAGTTGTCTGATTTGCGTGAATCGGGTGCAATCGAACAAGATGCTGATATGGTTATGTTCTTGTATCGTCCTGATTATTATGATATCACCACCAACGAACAAGGTGAGGATACCAAGGGTGATGTATATGTCAAAATTGCCAAGCACAGAAATGGTTCCCTAGAAAATATCAAGCTTAAGGCCAAATTGTACATTCAGAAATTTGAGGAACAAGAAGAGCTTGGTGGATTTGGAAATCCTTTGCCTCAAGGTGGAAGTTGGAGACCTGTTGCAGATAATGAAGGCGCTAAGTTGTTTATTCAGAAGGGTAGCCGCATGAATGATAATCCTGGTGCCGACATGGAGGATACTCCTTTTTAGCGTTTAACTCAGTTGAATGAATTCACTTCCCTTATTTTATTTTTCTGCACTAAACACAATGCAAGTTGTTGTAGATCTTGATGATGAGATAAGACATCATGCGGGAGTTGTTTTGCGGATGGGCGTAGGAGAGCGCATGCTCTTAACCAATGGTAAAGGTCTCTCTGCTGAGGCTAAAATTACTACAGTATCTAAAAAACAATTGACAGTTCAGCTGTCTGCATTTATTCAACAACCTCCATTGCAAAGGAAGTTGATGCTCGGTATCTCCTTGTTAAAAAATGCTGCTCGGTTTGAGTGGATGTTGGAAAAAGTGACTGAGATTGGAATAACAGAAATTTATCCATTGAGGTGTGAACGGACAGAGAAGCAGCATTATAAAAAAGAAAGATTTGAGCAAATTATTGTTAGCGCCTGTCTTCAATCTCAACAGTTTCATTTCCCGCTACTGCACGAACCTATTTCTTTAAAAGAGTTGATGGGTGAACAGTTGCCCAATGAAAGATTCATAGCACATTGCATGGAAGGAGAGAAAAATATATTATCTCATACAGATAAAGACGCTATGCTGTTGATTGGTCCTGAAGGTGATTTCACACTACATGAAATTGAAGCTGCAAAAGCACAAGCATTTATTCCTGTAAGTCTAGGTTCAACGCGTCTGCGCACAGAGACAGCTGGTATAGTAGGTGCCGTAATGATGCGATAATTAATCTTCTTTTTTTGCAATTGGTTCATGCAAGGCCACTGGATTTGATTTTCTTTTCATGCGCATGTTCAACATTTCTACGCCAAATGAAAACGCCATCGCAAAATAGATGTATCCTTTGTCGATATGACTACCATGGATGGGTTGAAGTCCTTCAAAGAATAAGCTAAATCCTACCATGAGCAAGAACGAAAGTGCAAGCATTTTTAATGTAGGATGCTTATGAATGAAATTCGAAATTTTATCTGAGAAGAAAAACATCACAACCATTGCAATGATAACTGCTACAATCATGATTTCTACATGTCTTGCCATACCCACTGCTGTGATGATACTATCGAATGAAAAAATCATATCGATCAACACAATTTGAGACATGATGCTTGCAAATGAAGCTTCTTTCTTTTTCTCGTTTCCATTAAATTCAGCTTCACCTTCCAACTTGGCGTGAATTTCTTTTACAGTTTTATATAATAGAAATAATCCACCTGCAAACATGATGATATTTCTAAGGTTGAAGCCGTAATGATGGCCTTTAAGGGTAATTCCAAATAGCTCTTTGTTGCCATTTGCTACTAGCCAGCCTAAGGCAAGTAATAAGAGAATTCTGACGGTAATACCGAGTATCATCCAAATTCTTCGTGAAAGCAATTTTTGCTCTTCTTTTAACCGACCCATCAAAAT
>JBDLUR010000138.1:0-5745 GCA_039805205.1 Bacteroidota bacterium | reverse complement strand
AAGAACCTTTGTTAAAAGAATAGTGAGCAGATGCTTTTTCTTTTAAGATTACTTTGTTTTCTTTCATGTTGGCAAGAGAAACAAAAGTTCCTGTGCCTCTTGCAATACCATCACGCTGGTGGGTGAGAACAGCACCAAATCCAATCTCACGAAGTGGCTTTGCTTTTGCATCATCAGTTACAAATAATTTTCCTCCCTCAACATCTGATCTGATGGCTTGGTTCCAACCAAATGCACCTTTCGCGTTTGAGGTCAATTGTGCTGGCGCTAAAAAATTTCTTTGTCCTTGTCCCATTGAAACTGGAGCAATTCCATAATCAGCATAGAGGTCGATAAATGAAGGGTAAATAAATTTACCGGTGCAATCAACTACAATAGCATCAGCAGGGATGGTAACCATGGTGCCGACAGCAATGATTTTACCATTGCGCACCAGCATAGTAGCATTACTGATTTGTTGTTGTGCATTCTTTACAATAGTTGCATTTTTAAATGCGTAAGTCGTTTCCCTTTCATCACCAACTCCATTGACAGGAAAAGTGGGTTGAGCGAACAGGGACATGCTGAAGCATCCAAATAGGATGGCCAAACAAAGTTTTCTCATGTTCATTTAATTTCGGTTTGAGGAAGTCTTCAAGATAAAGAAAATTGCCTTATGGCAGTTCTTTATTGGGTGACTAATTCCAATAAAACCTGCTTGTGTAGCTCAAAATTTAAGGTGGGGACTACCAGGTCTTTCCTAAGGCAAAAAGGGATAGCGGTATTCAATTGTATATCATCTTGTTGCGCTACGACAAACCAATTTCTTTCCTGCATTAATTGGGCCAAATAAAGCTGCTCTGTTTGACCGGGCGTTGGTATTAAAACTGCTTTTTTCCTGAACCTGAGTAAATCCATAACTGAAGAATACCCAGATCTGCAAATCACCAACTTAGCTTTAGAAAGCGCAGCAGATAAATCTGCCGAGGAAAGATGATTTATAAACTCAATATTGGAAGTATTCTTTGGTTGATGAACAGCTGTAGGTAGTCCCCTTACCACTAAAAATTCCTCATTGATATCTTTAATTTGATCAACTATCTTTTCTTCCAGTAAACTTCGCTGTGGTTCTGGACCGGATAGGAGTACTAGAATTTTGTCTCCTTCCTTAACTCCAATTGGGGTAAGGCGGGAGAGGGGGCCGATGTATTTTGAGGGAATAGGCAATAGGGAATAGGGAGTAGGGAGTAGGGAATAGGGATTAGGGAATAGCGAATAGGTGTTAGGGATAGGGGGATGGGAGAGGCTTCCGGCTATTCCGCCGTCTTTCTCTTCATCTGGAATCCAGCATTGGTCGAATGACTTTATCCAGCGGTGAAGACGTTTATTCAGGATTTTATCGATTTGGCTGCCCCATCCACTTAATACCCAAAGTTGGTGGGTAATGAAAATGCATTTTGTAGCTGGAACCGACAAGCCATAGCGGTTATCGCTGATGACCAAGTCCCATTGATGTTCTTTTTGGGCTTCTTCTAGCCATTTTCTTTCCTCACTGATAGTTTTTATAATTTTTGGGACCTGAAGGAGTAGGTTGGGAATCAGCCAAAATCCATTTTTAGGATATTTGATGCTGTAGCCTTTCAAGGGTAAGATAGGTAGCTCGGGGAATTCTTTGGTCAGGATGCTTAAAGAAGGGCCTTCTCCAGCCAAAGTTATATTCCAGCCGAGTTGCAACATGGACTCGACCAAAGGCACACATCTAGTTGCATGTCCTAACCCCCAGTCCAATGGCGCTACCAGTACTTTCAACTTTTAGCTTTTTTTATTGTTTACAAAGATTGTAACAGATTAATAAAATTCCTACTTTAGTGAAACATGAGAAAAGGCAGAAAACTGATTTTTCCCTTATTGCTAATGTCGATATTTTTTTCCGTTATCCTATCTTCCTGCTTCTTGGCAAAGAAAAACAGTTGTAATTGTCCTAGTAAAAAAGGATTGGTTGGGTATTAAAGAATGAAACGACTAAAAAGAGATTTGATACTGCTCCGTAAGGAAGACCAGCTTGATGATTTAAATATCGAGCGAGAGGTGGAGTGTTTAAATTATTTGTTGCAATCTGTCGAAACCATTTCTTCGCTTTGCAAAGCGTATGAGCTGATTGATATGAACCGCTATAAGATTTATCAGGATGCCCTTACTATTACCAAGGCTTTGAAACAAAAAGACCTCAAGCCGTTTCAATTTATTTTCAATAAAAACTAAAAATTGGATGCCTGTCGCTTACCACGACAGACACCCAATTGATTAGGTTTATTTCTCGAATGGATCAAGCTTTGTAGCTTTCACCAACTCCATGTAATTCTTCCAGATACCATCCTTGATTACATTTGCTTTTTGCACAGCTTCATCAATCATGGTTGCAGCTCTTGCTACCAAATCCTTTTCCTGTTGACCAGGTTCAATTGCTTTTGAACTTATTCCCTGACTAGCTTGCTGGTATTGATTCATCACTGTAACCTGCGGTACTTGTCCGTAACCTTGCTTGGTCTGTGGTGTACCGTTGATGAATTCTCTTAGCTTCTTGATTTCCTCATTAAGCGTTTTGCTCATGTTTTTTAAGGAATCAATTTCCTTGCCTTTCATTCCAGTCAAGTAAGTATCTACTTTTTTGGTAGCATCTTCTGCTTTAGACATCATGTCCATCACCTCAATTAACTTATCGCCACTCTTTTTCAATTCAGCACGAAGAGCAGCTTGAGCCAATTTGATGTTGTTGCGGTTGCCCATTCTTGGATCATCCACAACTGTAACCATGGTAGAATCCTTGGTGTCTTTATAAGATAACACAACTTTGTAGGTTCCAGGAAGAACAGGCTGTCCAGCAGGTTCGCTGCCACCACGGCCACCGCCGCCGCCCATGCGTCTTCCAC
The DNA here is from genome assembly GCA_039805205.1 of Bacteroidota bacterium. Classification (GTDB taxonomy): domain Bacteria; phylum Bacteroidota; class Bacteroidia; order Chitinophagales; family Chitinophagaceae; genus Pollutibacter. Next base: position 2,836 of record JBDLUR010000138.1, on the reverse strand, counting down.
CACCAGCTCCTGGTGTGCGGAATCCTTTGGCTTCCATGCCCCAAGTTCTCTTGTTGAATCCTGAGTCGGCTGCCCACTTGAGGTTTCTGATTACTTCGTTGTTGTTGTCAAAAATCTGGACTGAAACTGTGTCTTTTTTCGCTTTTGCATCCTCTCCAGTTTTGTCATTGATGTAATAAGAGATGTGTGCACCAGTTGGTCTGTTATCAGCATCCCAAATGCCCCATGTGCTCCACTCATATCCTGGTGCATTTTTGATTTGTGCTTGCACTGCTGTTGGTGCTGCAAAGGCAATCAGCTTGTTGTTGAGCATTCCTTTATTAGCAGCCAATTTGCGCAATGGTCTAATATCATCTAAAATCCATAGTGCTCTACCGAATGTGGCAATAGCCAAATCTGCCTCTCTTTCTTGGATGGCAAGATCATAAGTTGAAACAGAAGGGTAGCCGTTTTTCCATTGTTGGAAACTAACGCCATTATCCAAGCTTACCCAAAGTCCATGTTCTGTTCCTGCAAAAATCAAGTTAGGTTCAGTCGGGTCTTGCAATACACACAAGGCATAACCAACGGCCTTCTTCTCATCTAACAATTTGGTCCATGTTTTTCCATAGTCGGTTGTTCTAAAGATATAAGGCTTGAAATCACCTCTTCTGTAATCATTGGCCACAACGAAAGCTTCACCAGCATTGAACCTAGAAGCCTGCACTTGTGGAATCCATGCACCAAGCGGTAATCCAGGTATTTTACCACGGAAGTTGGTCCAGGTTTTACCACCATCTTTTGTCATTTGCACATTACCATCATCTGTTCCAATCCAGATTACATTTTTATCGACTGCCGAAGGGGCAATAGCAATGATGGTACAATAGTTTTCAGCACCGGTGATATCTATTGAAATGCCACCATTGTTTCTTTGGTCGATTTTTGCGCTATCGTTAGTTGTCAAGTCTGGTGAAATGATCTCCCATGATGCACCTTTGTTGGTCGATTTGTGTAAAAACTGGCTACCAAAATAGATGGTTGAATTTGTATGAGGATCTTGGGCAATTCCTGCGTTCCAGTTGAAACGCAATTGTGTTTTAAGATCTGGAGGTGTTGGTTTAATGTACCAGCTTTCACCTGTATTTACGTTATAGCGACCAACTGAGCCACCTTGGCTCATCGCATATACCCATGAAGCATCATCTTTATCAGGCACTACATCAAAACCGTCACCACCCCAAAGGTTATCCCAATAGTAGTTTTTAATACCTGCACTCATCCAAGTGTAAGCCGGACCTCTCCAGCTTCCATTGTCCTGCATACCGCCCATTACATTATAAGGCATTTCATTGTCTACATTAATATGATAGAACTGACCTACCGGAAGTTTTTCATCAAAAATCCAAGTCTTTCCTTTATCACGAGTGATACCAATACCACCATCGTTTCCATCAATGATGAAATTAGGATTCGTAGGATGGATCCAGAAGGCATGGTGATCTGGGTGGATACCATTGTAAGGAATCACCACTTCAAAATTCTTACCTGCGTCTTCACTCTTTCCAATCATTTGATAAATCAACCAAAGTCTGTTTTCATTTTCAGGATCACAAACGATTTCCTGGAAATAGAAAGGACGGGTTGATACGAACTCAGGATTGCTGTTCATCAAGGTCCAGTTCAATCCACCATCATCACTTTTATACAATCCGTTTTTTGTCGCCTCCACTAAAGCATAAACCCTATTAGGGTTGCTTCTTGAGATGGCTAAACCAATTCTACCATAATTACCTTCAGGTAAACCTTCTTTCGCGCCTAATTTTTTCCAGGTCTTTCCACCGTCGAAGGTCATGTACAAGCCACTACCCGAACCACCGCTACTTAGGCTCCAAGGTGTTCTTCTGTGTTGCCACATGGCTACAAATAACTTATTAGGGTTAGATGGATCCATGATCATATCGGCTACACCCGATGTATCGTTGGTATAAAGTATCTTGTTCCAGGTCTCTCCACCATCAGTGGTTTTAAACACCCCTCTTTCTGGATGCTCCGCATAAGGATTGCCTATCGCACCCGCATAAACCGTGTTTGGATTGGCTGGATCTACAATTATGCGGTGAATATTTCTTGTTTTCTCAAGACCCATTCTCCTCCAATTTTTACCACCATCGATGGTTTTATAGATGCCTTCTCCGATGTTGATGGAGTTTCTAGGGTTTCCTTCGCCAGTGCCTACCCATACCGTAGAGGGGTTAGATTGCTGAATGGCGATAGAGCCAATGTTTAAGGTTGGCTGTTCGTCGAAAACAGATTCCCAGCTGCCACCGGCGTTGAGGGTTTTCCAAACACCACCAGAAGCGGCACCTAACCAAATTTGGTTGGGATCGGCTACAACCGCATCGATAGAGGTAATACGACCACTCATACCAGCGGGACCAATATTTCTGGGTTTCCAGGATTTAAATTGATCAAGTGAAACTTTTTGAGCGACTGCGAGGGCTGTTATGCATAAAAACAGCGTAAGTAAGGAGAGCGACCTTTTTATCATGTGTAAAAATTGAATTTTCTGAAATTATGAATTTAAATTTTTGGGAAAAAATCTCTTTTTTAGCCAAACAATTTGATGATAAAAACTGTCTAACCTTTTACAAGATTTGGACAAATAAAATAAACGTCCTAATTTAGTGTTTAAACATCAAATTTAAAATCATGAAAAAACAAGTATTGAGTATTGTTGCTATCCTGGCTTTTGCAGTTACAGGAGCATTTGCACAAACAACCTGGAAGGTTGACAAAGGACATTCTAATGTAAAGTTTGCGGTAACCCACATGGTGGTTTCAGAAGTGGAAGGTG
>JBDLUR010000137.1:0-6209 GCA_039805205.1 Bacteroidota bacterium | reverse complement strand
CAAAACTTTTTCATCGTTTATTTGTTATTATATTTTATTTCTTTCTTAGATTCAATTTCAATTTACAAAAATTTTCTCACTCTCTCCTTTTGGTAAATATTTTTAAATTTGAAAAAAGCAGCGGAATGGTATCGAAAGTAACAGATGGGATCAGGATAAGTGTTGAACAATTCTATCAACCGGATTATTCAAATCCATTGCAGTTAGAATTTATGTTTGCTTATCGAATAACCATTGAAAATCATAATTCATTTCCAGTTCAACTCTTGAGAAGGCATTGGTTCATCTGCGATAGCAATGCAGAACAAAAGGAAGTTGAAGGCGAGGGAGTGATTGGAGTTCAACCAGTAATTGCTCCTAATGAGCAGTATCAATATATATCAGGTTGTAACTTAAAATCTGAGTTAGGTAAAATGTATGGTAGCTATTTAATGGAAAACGTCTACACACGCCAACAATTCCAAGTCAATATTCCAGTTTTTTATATGGAAGCTCCATTCAAAAGAAATTAGTCTTTCTTAACATCTGTTGTGCTAACTTTACTAGCAAGTAAAATTCAAAATAATTCGTTTAGGCAATGGGCTACAAAGTAACTTTCAACAACAAGAACAAAGTATTTTTTAATGCATTAAAAGAAGAAGTTGATGCTTATTTTGAACGCAACGGCATTAAAAAAACAGGGAATTGGAAATTGTATCTCAAGACAATGATTCTTATTCCTGGTGCCATAGGTCTTTATGCTTTATTAATGTTTGTTCAGATGCCAGCAATACTGACTGTTTTCTTGTGGTTTTTATTTGGTTTGAATATGGCGGCAATTGGTTTTAATATCATGCATGATGCTTGCCATGGAAGTTTTTCAACCAAAGGTTGGGTAAATGAAATTTTCGGACTGACCAATAACTTTTTAGGTGGAAATGCCTTTTTATGGAAGCTTAAACACAATATTATTCACCACACCTATACAAATATTGATGGTGTTGATGATGATATCAATAACATGCCTTTCTTGCGCCAATGCTCTACGCAACCCTTAAAACCAATGCATAAGTTTCAAAGTGCTTATATGTTTGTTTTGTACGGGTTCACTTCTTTGTTCATGTTTTTCATGGATTACATCAAATACTTTTCAAAGAAAGTGTATACTACTCCATTGAAGCCAATGGACTTCAAAGAGCATTTTCTGTTCTGGGGAGGTAAGCTTTTCTTTATTGCTTTTTACATTGCATTGCCTATTGTTATGATAGGATGGAAATGGTGGTTGATTGGGTTCATCATAAGTCAATTCACGCTAGGATTAACACTTGCAATTGTATTCCAGTTGGCACATGTGGTTGAACATGCAGAATTCGATGCTGCTGGTGTTGATCCAGTAAAAATTGAAAATGAGTGGGCTATTCACCAAGTAAAAACGACAGCTAATTTTGCATTTTCAAATAAACTCGTTACTTGGTTTGTAGGTGGTTTGAACTACCAGATTGAACACCACTTGTTCCCAAGAATAAGCCATGTTCATTATCCTGCAATTAGTAAAATTGTAAAGGAGACATGTGAGAAATTTGATTTGAATTACATCTATTTCCCATCTACAAGAGCTGCTATCGCCTCACATGTGAGGTTTATGCATACAATGGGCAAGACAGCTTAAGTAAGGAATTACTTAGGCTTGTATTTGGATGCTGACAATATTTTTTTACCATCCATGTTTAGTAGAGATTTGATGTCTGTGTCGGGATATTTTTCCATATAGGTTTTGATGATTTGTCTTCCTAGGAATAAAGAGATAAACCCTGGGGATCCCTCACCAAATTCCATGGTTGCTGGGGCATCATTAGTGAAGGATCTGGTTTTGAACATATCTGTTTCATACAGCAGATTATTTTCTAGAAAATAATTCCAAATTAATCCTTCATTTTTTTCTGCGCCTTTTAACTGTGATGCTGTATACCCTAATTTCAATGTATCACTTATGTCTGGTAACAATAAGTCCAATACATACATTCTTTTGCCATGATCGATAAAAATATCTAGCAATGGACTGCCTTGTTTAATAGGTGGCATCATGTCGTCAATTATATTTTTCATCGCATTTACCGGTATATAACTTGGGGTAAATCTTCGTGAAATATAATTTGGGTAAAGCTGCATCCCTTGTTCAGTATTGTAGATTTCGGCATTTGCTCCTAAATGTAATTGAAGGCCAGCCGCCAAAGCATCTGATGTGATGATATCTCCAGAACCCCCTGTTTGATTGGTTGCAAACGCATCAATAGGTCCAATGAAAGTAATGAATTGCGAAGGCAGTTGGTATGATGGAAAATAATATTTGGCCAATTTAAGCGCTTCTTTTGTGTCAGCTATCGCCTTTTCAATATCGTTATTGTTCTTTTTACTTGCCTCGTAAATAGGCATGTAATCATGGTAGAATTGTTTTATTGCGCCAGTCCATAAAACTGTGTCAACACCTTCTAGTCCAAGTATCCTCCACAAAAAATCATTGGTAAAATTATGGTGATTTGCTCTTAAGGTTTCCATGGAAGCATTGATATTGTTTGTATCCGCTTCAAAGAAATCTTTTTCGAATCTGACCACCTTGAGGTCAACATTGATTCCTGAGGTATCGGGTTTCGGTTTTGTATTGCATGCGCAAAAAAGACCAATTAGAAATAAACAGAAGGTAATTGCTGAGATGTTACTTTTAATCAATTTCAACTCGACAGATTTTGAGATTCAAAAATAAAGCAAAGCTTTGTCTAGCTGTGTCAGTTTGCTTTATTTTAACCATATTTCATCATATTTCTGCAATTTTGCAGGATGAAGGTGTATGTAGCCCAACAGAATTATCATATTGGCAACTTTGAGTTGAACAAACAAAAAATGATTGGTGAGGTAGCGAAGGCTGTGCAAATGGGCGCCGACCTTGTTGTTTTCTCTGAACTATCAGTTTGTGGGTATCCACCAAGGGATTTTCTAGAGTTTGAGGATTTTTTGTTGCAGGCAGAATCAACTGTCAATGAAATTGCCAAACATAGTCAGACTATTGGTATTTTAATTGGAGCTCCTACCAGAAACCCGCAAAAAGAAGGGAAGGATTTATTTAATTCTGCTATTCTTTTGTTCGAGGGTAAAATTCAAGGCATTGCGCATAAAACCTTATTGCCTAACTACGATATTTTTGATGAGTACAGGTATTTTGAGCCGGCATACAATTGGAATGTAATACCATTTAAAGGAAAGAAGATTGCAGTCACTATTTGTGAAGATATATGGAACCTAGGTGATAACCCATTGTACCGGGTTTGTCCAATGGATGAACTCATGAAACAATCGCCGGATCTGATGATTAATATTTCTGCATCACCTTTTGATTATGATCATGATGAAGATCGAAAAGAAGTGATCAGGTTGAATGTAATGAAATACAAACTGCCGATGATCTACTGCAATGCAGTCGGCGCGCAAACAGAAATTATTTTTGATGGTGGTAGTCTGGTATACACAGCGGGTGGTCATTTAAAACATGAGCTTGCTTATTTTGGGGAAGATGCAGTCTTGGTAGATACTGACGACCTTTTTGGTGATGAAACTCAAGTGCAACAGCAGCATCCAAAAATTGAAATGGATATGCGAGTTGCCAAAACAACCGATCCTGAAAAAATTATTGGGTATCTGACCAACGAAAATAATATTGCACAAATTAAATCAGCTCTAATTGCAGGTATACGTGATTACTTCTCAAAACTTGGCTTTAAAAAAGCTATTTTAGGTAGTAGCGGCGGTATAGATTCTGCAGTTGTTTTATCATTAGCAGTTGAAGCACTTGGGTCTGAAAACGTGACGGCTATTTTGATGCCTTCTTCTTTTTCAAGTGAGCATTCAGTGGAAGATGCTAAACGCTTGAGTGAACAGCTAGGAAATCCTTATCATGTTATTGGTATTGGAGGAATATATGATAGTTTTCTGCAGTCTTTAGAACCCTTGTTCAAGGATACTACATTTGGTGTGGCTGAAGAAAATATTCAAAGTCGCTCTCGTGGAAATTTGCTGATGGCCATTGCCAACAAGTTTGGGTATGTCTTATTAAATACTTCAAACAAAAGTGAATTGGCCACTGGGTATGGAACCTTGTATGGAGATATGGCTGGTGGATTAAGTGTGATAGGCGACTTATACAAGACACAAGTCTATGCACTTGCACGTTATATCAACAGAAAACAAGAAATTATCCCAGAAAATATTTTAACAAAAGCCCCATCTGCTGAACTACGGCCAAACCAAAAGGATAGCGATAGTTTACCAGAATATGATATACTGGATAAACTCTTGTACTTTTATATAGAGCGTAGAAAAGGACCAGCTGAAATCATTGCCATGGGCTTTGATGAAGCATTGGTACGGAAAACACTGCGCATGGTTAACCTCAACGAATACAAGCGTAATCAATTCTGTCCCATTATCCGTGTAAGCACCAAAGCATTTGGTGTAGGAAGACGATTGCCAATTGTTGCTAAATATTTAAGCTGAATGTTCTAACCAACTACTGCGTATGAATGGGATAGTATATAAGTCGACCGGTAGCTGGTACGTTGTTAAAGCAGATGATGGTGCTTTCTATCAAGCTAGACTCAAAGGTAAATTCAAGATAAAGGATATTACATCAACCAATCCAATTGCAGTAGGAGATGAGGTGGTGTTTGAGATGGAGGATGAACTGGAAAATAGAACCATCATTACCGACTTGTTGCCACGTAAAAATTATGTCAATCGTATTTCTCCTGCCAATAAACGTCAGCATCATATTATCGCCTGTAATCTTGATCAATCCTTATTGATTGCAACCATCAGAGAGCCTCGTACTTCTGTAGGGTTTATAGATCGTTTTCTGGTTACCTGTGAGGCCTTTCACATTCCTGCCATCATTGTTTTCAACAAATCTGATTTGCATGAAGAAGAGGATGTTGTTTTGTTTGAAGATCGAAGAGCAATGTATGAAGCTGTAGGCTATACCGTCTTGCTGACTTCTGTAGAAGAAAAAAAGGGTTTAGAGGTGCTTAAAGAAGTGCTTCATAATAAAACGACTTTAATCAGCGGACATTCTGGGGTGGGTAAATCCAGTTTGATTAATGCTATTCTAGAGGGAGCAAATATTCGTACAACTGAGGTAAGTGAATGGAGTGGGAAAGGCATGCATACCACCACTTTTGCTGAAATGTATGATTTGCCTTCAGGTGGAAGAATTATTGATACGCCAGGTATGAGAGAATTTGCTATTGCTGATATTGCTAAAGATGAGCTGTCACATTATTTCCCTGAAATGAAAGCCAGGCTTCAGGATTGTCAGTTTAACAATTGTGTGCATATTAACGAACCAGGCTGTGCAATTAAAAAAGCTGTTGTTAAGGGTGAAATACATGAAGAACGTTATGTAAGTTATCTCACCATCCTTGATTCAATAGCAGATAAGCAATGGTAATTATTCTTTGAACCAACTGCTATAGGTAACATAGTTATCTGCAATACGGTTGATTTCGCCTTTGATTTTTTCTTCCGAAACTTCTTTCACTTTTTTCGCAGGAACACCAGCAAAAATAGAACCTGGTGGAACGATTGTTCCTTCAAGCACAACAGCACCTGCAGCAATTATGGAGTTTGATCCTATAACAGCTCTATCCATTACGATCGCCCCCATTCCAATTAATACATGATCTTCGATAGTGCAGCCATGCACAATTGCATTGTGACCAATGCTCACGTTATTGCCAATGGTTGTACCATTTTTTTCAAACGTACCATGAATGACGGCGTTGTCTTGTATATTGACTTTATTGCCCAACTTAATAAAGTTGACATCTCCTCTAACCACTGCATTAAACCAAATGCTGCAGTCGTTACCCATACTCACCTCCCCAACGATAGTCGCGTTAGGCGCTATAAATACATTATATCCAAAACTGGGTGTAAAACCTCTTACAGGAAGAATGAAAGGCATTTTTTTTCTTAAAGTTATTGCATATTCAGGAACTTCGCAGTAATGAACCAGCGAGAATTATTTCTTAGACATGTGGGCCAAACATCATCTGCACCTCTTGCACTAGAGATTGTAAAAGCAGAAGGAACGAAGATGTGGGATAAGCAGGGGAAAGAGTATATAGACCTCATTAGTGGTATTAGCGTTTGCAATGTGGGTCATCGTAATCCAAATGTCATTG
>JBDLUR010000136.1:0-8182 GCA_039805205.1 Bacteroidota bacterium | reverse complement strand
GGACTAGCAGCGTTACAATTTTTATTGGATGAACAATTGATAAAGACTGTTGCGGATAAATCAAAGTTGTTTCAAACGCTGTTGGTTCATCCGATGATTAAACAGGTCAGGTCGGCTGGCTTATTGATTGCCATTGAATTTGATTCATTTGACACCAATAAAAAAATCATTGATCGTTGTATTGAAAAAGGGGTATTTACTGATTGGTTTTTATTTGCCTCGCAATGCATGAGGATTGCACCACCTTTGATTATGACCGAAAAAGAAATTCGTTCATCTTGTGCAATTATACTTGAATGTTGTGATGCGTTTGGCAAGTCTTAGAATGAGAATCTGAAGCTGCCGAAGATGCCAAATTTTTTATAATTCTCAACAGGTAATGGGCGGGGCGCAATTCTCCACACCAAATCCAATCTAAAGAACCTTAGTATATTATCTACTCCCGTTCCCAACTCCATATAGGTTCTTCCATTTAAACTGGTAAAGGGGAAATTGCTTTTTAAATTCAAAGTAGCATTTTTATCGCTGATGCTACCCCAAAGAATTTTTGCATTCCAAAACTGACGAAGTTTGAGTTTTTTATTTTGTGGAAGCAGTCGGAAGATACCCCTTCCAAAATTATGTTCTATGTTAAATCCGCCATATTCATCAAAGATGTATTCATACCTATTCATTAAGTTGAAGGCGTATTTGTTGTAATAATAAATTTCATTACCCGGTGCAATATTTAATAACATATAAGGTAATGTTCCCCATACTTTACCAGCATATGCACCATAGTAGATGGTTCCTATTGGAGGGACTTTTAAATAATCGCTAATGCTAAATGTTGCTTTATTGTAAGCGTATCCGCTGTTTAGTATTCCTTTTATACCTTTTGTATAATTAAGTTCTAATACAGGATAATCACTACCTAGACTTGTTCTGAAAAAGTCATCTTGTAAAAATCTTTCTAAATAAGCAAATCGTATTCTTGCATTAAACTGAAAGTCGTTGAAATTTCCTGCTTGATCTGTTGAAGCAAAATCTAGTTTGCCCGGTAAGTCTTTAATTGGGTTATAAATTTTACGATGTAAACTGCTGGTCAAGGATAATCCCGTTCTCCATTCTTTGAAGTATTCTATTTTTTGCTCCTCAATCTTAATTAATTTGATGGGTACTTGCTCTTTTCGGGCAGCTAAAGCAAATACGTTATCATAACCCACTTCATCATAATAGGTCTGACCATAGTCAAGATCATTTTTATAAAGTAATCTGATACTGCTCCTTGGGTCTTTACCTAGCATAAACAAGGTCTCAAATTTTCCTTTTAGTTTATTGTCTTTTGTACCATAGGCTAAATAGGAAGAGAGATAAATGTTTTTATTGAAGTGGTAATTAGTCCCAATATCAAATCGAAGTCGGAGGCCCTCATAACTATTGCCACTGATCCAATTCATCCAGGGGCCTATTTCATAGTTGCCTATAAAACGGTAGCCTGTCCCGATGAAACTTAACCACTCCGAATAACTTTCAAACTCTGGCATACTCAATAGGCTATCAGCCATTTTGTAAAAGTTACTTTCACTTTTATTAAGTGCTTCATGACGATTGGTTTGCCAAAAGCTATCCGGTTTTTCAAGGGCATCATCAGTCACAATAACTAATTCCTTTCGTTTATCATCTTTCGTTGATAAGCTAATTGAGTTCTGAGTTTCAGGCTGGTTGATTGAAATTTTGCTATAGGTAGTTGTCTTTCTACCAATAAGACTGAGGTTCTTTTTTCCTGTAAGATTAAAATTGGCGATGAATTTATCTTTTGCTAAAAACCATATACTATCCTGTATCAGTTGATATTCTTGTACCAGGCTCAGCTTTTCAACGAAATTGATGTTAGTGCCTGGTGAGACTTGTAAGTTCATTTTCTGGACTGCAAAACTAGAGTCAGCTATCCATACATCACCTTGAAATGTATTTTCTCCTTTTCGTTTAGGGAAGAAAACAAGTCGGAAGAATTTTCTACCAGCAACATATTGTGTGTCGGCTAATTTATAATTATAATATAGATCTCCGTCGTTGCTAATTGGACTCACATATTGTCTATCAAAAACAGGAATAAAATTTTTATAGACATTTACATTTTGATACATACCTCCTAAAAATTTGGAGACTGATTCGTTTTTGAGTCCTATCGTTTTGCTAGCACGAATGACTTCCCTGCTTTTAGATGGCTCCTTTTGTGTGTAGTAGTCGGAAATATTTTCAATAAGATAAATAGGTAAAATTGGGGATGACTCACTTGTAGTATCCACATTGTTTAAAATAAATTTGAAAGGTTTTGGTGGGATGAAACCCTTCTGCATTTTGTCGACGTTCACATTGTTCAAGTCGATTTCAAGTTTGTTGTATAGCTCATATGCATAGTTGTCAAACCTGCTTCTATCATTTCTATCTTTATTTCTAACAACCTTTCTCCACAATAAATAGCCTTTACTGAATTTACTTTTCACAACAACCTCATTGTTACTTTTCCTTCTTTCCATTTTGACCAACACATTTATATTGGAAAGGCTAGTATCAATATTTAAATAATAGTCTTCGAAACCTGCATAAGAAATAATCAAAGTATCACTTGGCCAATTCCGAAGATTAAAAACAAAGCTACCAGAGGAATCACTTAGTTTCCCGATAGACGATTTTTTAAACTGAACAGAAGCAAAGGGGATGGCTTCTTCTGAGTGAGCGTCTTTTATCTTACCAATAATTTGTTTGAGCTGTGCATGCGCTGGTTGAATATGGGCAAATAGGATCACAAGAAGCAATAAGGAAATGCTTCTCTTCATGAACTGAAGGGATATTGTCTTCATCAAGGGCATCAAAACGGGTAGTTTATCTTACTTGCTCAAGTGCATGCTTCTCTCTTTGTACAAGGTTCTGAAGTAAGGATCTCTCAGGTCTTTTACAAATCGAATCGCTTCACCTGTTGATTTCATTTCAGGACCAAGCTCCTTGCTAACACCAGGGAATTTGTCAAAACTGAATACAGGTTCTTTAATCGCAAAGCCTTCCAATTTCTTTTCGTATTGGAAATCTTTGAGTTTATGTGTTCCTATCATCACTTTAGTAGCGATGTTCAAGTAAGGAATTTGGTAAGCCTTGGCTATGAAAGGTGTTGTTCTTGAAGCTCTTGGGTTAGCCTCAATAACAAAAACTTGTCCATTTTTTATTGCAAACTGAATATTGATCAAACCTTTGATGTTGAGTGCTCTTGCAATCTTCTCTGCATAGAATTCCATGGTTGTTACTTCCAATGGAGTCAAATTGAAAGCAGGTAAAACTGCATTGCTGTCACCACTATGAATACCAGCCGGCTCAATGTGTTCCATAACGCCCATTACATGAAAGTCATCACCATCAAATATGCCATCAATTTCAGCTTCCTGGCAACGATCTAAGAAATGGTCAATTAGAATTTTATTATCAGGGATATGTTTGAGTAGGCTTACCACTGCTGATTCTAGTTCATCATCATTGATTACAATCCTCATTCTTTGTCCACCTAATACATAAGAAGGACGAACCAAGACAGGATAACCAACTTTTTGCGCTACCTCAATTGCATCATCTACATTGTATGCAGTTCCATATTCTGGGTAAGGAATACCAAGGCTTTTCAACATATCACTGAATCTTCCTCTGTCCTCAGCAATATCCATGTTGTCAAAAGAAGTTCCTATGATTTTAATTCCCTTATTGTGTAATTTTTCTGCAAGCTTCAATGCAGTTTGACCACCCAGCTGAACGATAACACCTTCTGGTTTTTCAAATTCAATCAATTCCCAAAGGTGTTCCCAATAAACAGGCTCGAAATAAAGTTTATCTGCGATATCAAAATCAGTTGAAACTGTTTCAGGATTACAGTTTACCATAATCGCTTCATATCCACATTCTTTGATGGCCAACAAACCGTGAACACAGCAGTAGTCAAACTCAATACCTTGTCCGATTCTATTTGGTCCCGATCCAAGAACGATGATTTTCTTTTTATCACTCACCTTACTTTCATTGGTGCCTTGATTTTCAAAGCTGCTGTAGAAGTAAGGGGTTTTTGCTTCAAATTCAGCTGAACAAGTATCTACCATTTTATATACTCTGGTAATTCCTGCAGCTTTTCTTTTTTCATACAAAGCATCTTCGTTGCCATCTTGCATGATTCTGCAAATCTGCTCATCGCTAAAGCCATGGTGCTTTGCTTTTTTGATCAACTCAATGGGTAAGTTGTCGAATTTGTATTTGCTAATTTCTTTCTCAATATCTACAATCTTCTGGATCTCATAAATGAACCATCTGTCGATCCGTGTAGCTTGGCAAATCGTTTTTACACTGATACCCATCATCAATGCATCTTTGATGCGGAATATTCTGTCCCACTTTGGTGTTTTAAGATATTCTACAATTTCATCTGCATGCATCATGCTCTTGCCATAGTAACCTAATCCGACTGCATTGTTTTCTAAACTCTGACATGCTTTTTGAATGGCTTCGGTAAAGCTGCGACCAATTGACATTACCTCACCGACAGATTTCATTTGAAGTCCGAGTGTGTCATTTGCCCCTTTGAATTTATCAAAATTCCATCTTGGCACTTTTACGATAACGTAATCAAGTGCGGGTTCAAAGTAGGCTGAAGTTGTTTTAGTAATCTGATTTTTTAACTCATCCAAGCTGTAACCAAGTGCAAGCTTGGCAGCAATTTTTGCAATAGGATATCCAGTAGCTTTTGATGCTAGCGCAGAAGATCGACTCACCCTTGGGTTAATTTCAATGGCAATGATTTCTTCGGTTTCTGGATTGAGTGCAAATTGAACATTACATCCCCCTGCAAAATTTCCCAATTCCCTCATCATTCGGATGGCTGTATTTCTCATCAGCTGAAACGCAGTATCACTCAAGGTCATGGCCGGTGCTACAGTGATGGAGTCACCTGTGTGCACACCCATTGGGTCAAAATTCTCTACAGTACAAATGATGGCAACATTATCCTTCATGTCCCTCAACAACTCTAACTCAAATTCCTTCCATCCCAATACCGCCTTTTCAACAAGCACCTCGTGAATAGGTGATGCTGATAAGCCTCTGTTCAAGGCTTCATCTAGTTGGTCCTTACTGTGAACGAAGCCACCACCGGTTCCGCCTAGAGTAAAAGAGGGGCGAATAACCAAAGGGAAACCAATTTCCTGAGCGAATTCTTTTCCTTCTAGGAAGGAATTTGCAGTTTTGGCGGTAGCGACAGGAATATTCATTTGAATCATCCACTGCCTGAATTTTTCTCTGTCCTCTGCCTTGTCAATGGCTTTGATATCAACGCCTATTAGTCTTACGTTATATTTTTCCCAAATCCCCAATTCTTCAGCTTCTTTCGCCAAGTTTAATGCGGTTTGTCCACCCATGGTTGGTAATACAGCATCAATTTGGTTTTCCTGTAAAATGGTTTCGATACTTTCAACTGTCAGTGGTAATAAATAAACCCTGTCCGCCATCATTGGATCTGTCATGATGGTAGCTGGATTAGAGTTAATCAAGATGACTTTTACCCCTTCTTCCCTTAGGCTTCTAGCAGCTTGAGAGCCAGAATAATCAAATTCACATGCTTGTCCGATAATGATGGGTCCTGAACCGATGATCAAAACTGAACCTATTGAAGCGTCTTTTGGCATAAAAGGGATTTTTTAGCAGGTTTAGGGCACAAAAAAACCGGGTTGTACCCGGGGTGCAAAAGTAAGGTTTGGAATCTACTTTTCAGTAGGAAAACCAGGGTTTATTTAAATAAACTGCGATGTGTTGATACTTGGTGGGAAAATCAAGCTTGATTATGATAGGCTGCCATTTCATAATCCTCAACAAGGTCGCTTTGTTGGAATTCTGGCAGTCGAATTGCGTCATTTTCAATTCCAGCTTGCTCCTTTTTCTTCGAAGAGCCAAATAGGGTTGCCACCGAGGCAAATACAAGGATAATTTTGGTAAGAAGTGTTTTCATGGTGTTATTCTCTTACATAGACAACTTTAGGGGACAATATGTTGTATGGATAACGATGAAAATTTTAAATAAGTATAATAAAACTGCTAAAACCTCTTTTTTTACTTCTCTTAGTAATTTTTTGATAAGTCTTAGTTTTGCGGAATGAAAATGAAACTGCTTTTTTTGTTGTTTATCATGTCATGTTGCAAGGGATTTGCCCAGCCCAAGGGAGTGCCTGAGTATTTTGCGTATCCTCTTGCTATCAAACCCAGGTTGAATGCCAATTTTGGTGAAATGCGGCCCAATCATTTTCACATGGGACTAGATTTATCGACTGAATCCAGGGAGAACTTGCCCGTTTATGCGCCAGCAGATGGATTTATTTCCCGAATGAAAATAGAGACGGGTGGCTTTGGAAGGGCAATTTATTTGGATCATCCTAACGGCACAACCACGCTATATGCACACATGAATAAATTTATTCCTTCGGCAGAAAACTACCTGGAGGAGCAGCAATATGTTCAGCAAACTTGGAAAATTGATGTGAAAGTTCCATCTGCTCTGCTACCCGTAAAAAAGGGACAACTTATTGGATACAGTGGAAACACAGGTGCTTCTCAAGGCCCTCATGTTCATTTTGAAATCAGAGACACGAAAACTGAAAATTGTCTCAACCCTCTTCGTTTCAGGTTTTTACTACCGGATGTAACTCCACCTGATGTTTCCCGTTTGGTTTTCTATGACAGAGACAAAAGTGTATATGAACAAACTCCTGTGGTATATCCCTTAATAAAAAAAGGGAATATTTATCAAGTTGCCAGCCGAGTTGAACTTCCATTTGATAGAGTATTCATGGCAATTCAAGCGACTGATCGCATGACGGGTGTGCCCAATGCAAATGGCATATTTGCTACAAAGCTCAAGCTGGACGACCAAATCGTAAATGCGTTTACACTCGACAATATCAGCTATGATCAAACGAGATATCTTAACGGACACATCGATTATATCCATAAAATGAGAGGAGGCACCTATTATCAAATGTTGCTACCTGCTAAGAAAATGGATCTGCCTATTTATGCTAGTAGAGACAACCATTATTTTGCCATAACTGATGTAGAACAAGCCGGTGAAATAGAAGTCTTGGATGCCTATGAAAATAAATCAATCGTTCAGTTTGCGATAAGAAGAAAGCCAGGTAATGCGCCTACTATGATGAGATTGGGTCAGCTTATGAAAGCAGGGGAGGTCAATGTTTACGATGAGGAGAATATCCAATTTGTATTTAATGAAGATGCATTTTATGATGATTTTCATTTTAGTTTACAATCCACTTATGCTGCTGCAGCACATGATGCTTCACCCGTTTATCAAACCCTGCCATCTGATATTCCCGTACAGAATTATTTTAAAGTCCGCATCAAGCCCAGTAAGGATTTAGATTTGCTGAATCCTGATCGTTTAGTGCTCAAAAGAAGTTACAGAGGCAAGACTGAAATCAAAAAAGCCATTAGGGAAAAAGATGGATTTAGTGCCTCGTTCAGAGATTTTGGTTTTTTTCAATTATTGCATGATATCCAACCTCCACAAGTCTCTACTCATCTACATGATGGAGCCAGGTTAAGAACAGGCTCAAGCATCCATTTTGATGTACTTGATGATCTTAGGGTAATTAAGGAATTCAGAGTAACAGTAGACGGGCAATGGTTGATGTTTAAACCATCAGGGGTGAGGTATAACTATATTGTTGACGAACATTTTCCGATGGGTGAACATAAATTATCTGTACTTGTTGTAGATGAAGCTGGAAATACAGTTTCTAGAGATTTTCAAGTAACCAGAAATTAACAACTATGTCTATTCAAGAAGGAAAAAAAGCTCCTGCTTTTACAGCAATCGACCAAGATGGAGAAAAAATAAAATTAGCAGATTTCAAAGGGCAGAAGCTTGCTCTTTATTTCTATCCTAAAGATGATACCAGTACATGTACTGTACAAGCTTGTAATTTGAGAGATGGATTCAAAGCGCTGGAAAAGAAAGGAATTACCGTGATAGGAGTGAGCCCGGATGACGAAAAATCGCATTTGAAATTTATTGCTAAGCATAAACTACCCTTCAGAATTATTGCTGATACAGATAAAAAACTAGTAGAGAAATACGGTGTTTGGGGTGAAAAACAGCTCT
>JBDLUR010000135.1:0-3194 GCA_039805205.1 Bacteroidota bacterium | reverse complement strand
GTCAGCTGGATTGTAGGAGGGTTTATTGCACTGTGCGGTGCACTTACATATGCTGAAATTGGCTCAAGATATCCCATAACTGGTGGGTACTATAAAATATTTGCTACTTGCTATCATCCTTCCATTGCATTTGCTGTCAATTGTATCATTCTCATTTCAAATGCAGCATCTCTCTCAGGCGTGGCGCTGATTGGAAGTGAGTATTTGGCTATTGATGTATTAAAGCCACTATTTGGATGGGAGATTACTGACATCGGCCAATCGTTTATTGCAATGGGTGCTATTATTGCATTTTATGGCATTAACCTGATGGGACTCAGAATGAGTTCTACAACCCAGAATATTTTGATGATGATCAAAATAGGAATGATCTTACTCATTGTTGCAGCCATCTTTTTTCCATCTTCTCATGTTGCTGCTGTCATTGAAGTGCCTAAGGGTGATTTTACATTTATGGATTATGTGAAGTCGTTTGGGTTGGCATTAATCGCAGTTTCGTTCACCTATGGCGGGTATCAGCAAACCATCAACTTTGGCGATGAGGTAAAAGAACCGCAAAAGAATTTACCAAGAGGGATATTTATTGGTATTATGGTCATTATCCTTCTTTACCTGTCAGTCAGTTATGCTTATTATAATGTGATTGGTTTTGAAGAACTCAAAACCACCAAGGGTATTGCCGCAATTGTTGCAGAAAGGATGTTTGGGCCTACAGGGAAGTTTGCTTTTTCTATTTTATTATTCATAGCTGTTCTCGCCTATGTCAATGTATTATTGCTCAGTAATCCAAGAGTGATGTTTGCTATGAGTGAGGATGGGATTTTGCCTAAGTCGTTTAGCAAAAAAGATGAGAAGCGTGATGTGTTGACAGTCAGCCTGACTGTCTATGCCCTAATTAGTGTTATTGTTTTGTTTTTTGCTGATACGTTTGACAAGATTCTGGGATTTACCATTTTCCTTGATTCAATTGGCATGGCTTTTTCTGCTGCTACTATTTTTATTATTAGGAAAAGAACCAAACATCTTGATAAATCTCAGATTTATTCGATGAAGTTTTTTCCAGTTATGCCAATTATATTCATTGCCGCGTATGTTTTTGTAGCAACGAGTATTGCTATTGATAAGCCAGAAACGGCATTGACAGCAACTGCTGTTTTAGCGAGTTTCCTGGTTATTTATTTTCTTACCAGAAAAAAGAAGACTAGTCATGTCTGATCAACATCAAGATATTTCTTACATCATCAATCACTTGGGAGAAGACCATGCATCTTATTTCAATGCAATTGCTCCTCCCATTATCCAAACCAGCAATTTTTCCTTTGAAACGGTTGATGATTTGCGCAAAGCTTTTGAAGATGAGATGGGGGGATACCTTTATAGTAGAGGGTTAAATCCAACAGTTGACATTCTTCGAAAAAAACTTGCAGCGCTTGATGGAGCAGAAGATGCCCTTGTATTTAACAATGGTGCAGCAGCAGTTTTTGCAGGTGTTGTTGCCAATGTAAAAGCAGGAGATCATATTTTGTCGGTGCATCATCCTTATTCATGGACGGCCCACTTGTTTGATCAAATTCTATCAAGGTTTGGAGTAAGTGTTACCTATGCTGATGGCACTGATACTGAACAATTCTTAAGTCATGTGCAAAACAATACCACATTGATTTATTTGGAGTCGCCTAATTCTTGGTGGTTAGATATTCAAGATTTAAAAGCAATAGGTGATTTTGCCAGGTCGAGAGGTATTGTAACAATGATTGACAATACTTACTGTACACCATTATATCAACGGACCATCGATTTTGGCATTGATATTGCCATGCAAACTGCTACAAAATATATAGGAGGACATAGCGATACGTTAGGAGGGGTGTTGACAGGTTCGGCTGAAATGATGAGGAAGATTTTCTTAAGTGAATACCTCTGTGCTGGAAATGGTATTCAACCGTTTAATGCTTGGTTGTTGTTACGCGGACTCAGGACACTACCCGCGCGATTGGATAGAATTACGAGATCAACCTTAAAGGTTCTTGATTACCTCAAGACTGTCCCACAGGTTGAATCGCTTATTTTTCCACTAGACCCCAGCTTCCCTCAATACGAATTGGCCAAAAAACAGATGAAAGGGGCATCCGGACTCATCTCTTTTTACATAAAGGCAGATAAAATCGAAATGATTGAAAAGTTCTGTGATGGACTAAAAGCCTTCAGAATGGCAGTCAGTTGGGGTGGTCATGAGTCCTTAATTATTCCCAAATGTGCCGGAATGAAGCGGGAAGCCTTTGATCCCGCTAACCCTACCCATAGATTGATAAGAATATACATTGGCTTAGAAGAGCCTGAGTTTCTGATAAACGACCTTGCAAATAGCTTTAATGGGATATGACTGTTGTAAGCGGTCGTTTCAAAGGACGAGCGATTTTGTGAATCCCTCATTTAGTTGAATCTTTGCAGGATATTTCGGGATTTTCCTGAAACAGCACGATTCAATTTAATGTTATGATAATGAGGGTTTTATTTCTTTTGGTGTTGTCCGTGTCAACGGGACTGGCTTTTGGTCAGCAAGGTTCCTATTGGGACTTAAAACGTTGTGTGGAGTATGGAATGAATAATAACATTAGCGTTAGACAAGCTAAAATTCAAGCAGATCAATCTGAGATCAATTACCAGCAATCTAATCTTCAAAGAATTCCTAGCCTTTCTTATGGGTTAACCCATGGTTTTTCATTTGGTAGAACACTTGATAGAACAACCAACGTTTATACCAGCAGATCTGCCATGTTCCAGCAGATGTCAATTTCCTCAAACGTGCTTTTGTTTAATTTCAACAGTCTAAAAAATACTGAAGCAGCGAATAAATTTAGCATGGAGGCAGATAGGGCTGCTGTTGATAAGGCTAGAAATGATATAGGTCTAAATATAGCACAGCAGTATTTAAGAGCTTTGTTGAGTTATGAGCAAGTTGAAATTGCAAGAATAGTTTTGGATCAAACCAAGGCACAATATTTCAATACACGCAAATTGGTAGATGCAGGATCATTGCCAGAATTGAATGCTGCGGAGTTAGAAGCGACTGTTGCTCGTGATAGTGCAACTGTAGTTCAAGCCATTTCACAGGCAGAACTTGATAAACTTGCTTTAAAGGCATTGTTGAATCTTCCGGCCGACCAAGATTTTGAATTGGTAATTCCACAAGT
>JBDLUR010000134.1:0-2684 GCA_039805205.1 Bacteroidota bacterium | reverse complement strand
GTTTCAAACATGGCGAAATCATCAATTAATTCCTGCTCTATTTCTTTTATGTTCTTCGTCGGCTCCATCTTACCTGAGCATTTTTAATGATTTCTGTAAAGCCTGAACCATCACATCGATTTCTTCCATGGTGTTGTATGCGGCAAATGAAGCTCTCGTAGTTCCTACAATTCCTAGGCATCTCATTAATGGTTGCGCACAATGATGTCCGGTCCTCACAGCTATACCTTGGTTGTCTAACAAGATGGCTAAATCTTGTGGATGCACGCCATCAATGACAAAAGATATTACACTCACCTTATTTTCAACATCCCCAATTATTTTTAAGCCATCAATGGCTTTCAATTGCTCCGTAGCATACTTTAATAATTTGTCCTCATGCTCACGGATGTTTGCTTTTCCATAATGATTGATGAACTCAATTGCTGGTTTCATCACAATCACATCAGCTATGTTTGGCGTTCCTGCTTCAAACTTAAAGGGTAGCTCGTTGTAAGTGGTTTTTTCAAAAGTAACTTCTTTGATCATTTCTCCACCACCTAAAAACGGAGGCATTTTCTCCAGTAATTCTCTTTTACCATACAACACGCCAACACCTGTTGGTCCGTATATTTTATGACCAGAGAAGACATAAAAATCACAATCCATGTGCTGCACGTCAATATCCAAGTGGACACTAGATTGTGCGCCGTCGATCAACACTTTGGCATTGTACTGACGGGCAAGGGTAATCATCTCCTCAACAGGATTGACTACACCAAGGGCATTGGAAACATGGATAAGTGAGATGAATTTAGTTTTATTGTTCAAAAGGCGCTTGTAGGCATCCATGTCCAAAATACCATTTTGGTCCATTGGAATGACTTTCAGGATAGCGCCTTTCTCTTCGGCAATCATTTGCCAGGGGACAATATTAGCATGGTGCTCTAAGGAGGTAATGATGATTTCATCGCCCTTATCCAAAAAAGCCTTACCCCATGATTTGGCAACTATATTGATGCTTTCTGTCGTTCCTTTTGTAAAGATGATTTCTTCTGGCTCACGCGCACCAATGAATTGTTGTACTGCTACTCTTGAGGCTTCATATGCAGCGGTTGCCTCATCAGCCAACGTATGCAAACCACGATGGATATTGGCATTGTAGTGAGAATAATAATGCACCAATGCATCAATCACTTGTATCGGCTTCTGTGAAGTAGCTGCATTATCAAAGTATACCAGGTTCTTACCCTTTACTTTTCTGTTGAGAATAGGGAAGAGGTTCCTGATAGCTGCTACATCATATGAAGTGTGGTTGGTCATTGTTTAAAACTCATAAGATAAACGCTCAGAAATAAGTTTATCCGCATAGCTTCTGATCTCTTCATCTTTGATTTGATCAAGGATGTCTACTGCAAATGCATGCAGTAACAAAGCTCTTGCATTCAGTTCTGAAATTCCTCTTGCTTTTAAATAGAACATGGCATCTTGATCCAACTTTCCAATAGTACAACCGTGTGAACATTTTACATCGTCTGCAAAAATTTCCAACTGTGGTTTTGTATTAGCAGATGCTGAATCGCCAATTAAAATATTCTTATTCGATTGATACGCATTTGTTTTCTGCGCATCTTGTCTCACGAAGATCTTTCCATTGAAAATACCCGTTGATTTCTCATCCATGATGCCTTTGTACAACTCATTGCTCAAGCAGTTCGGTTGCTGGTTGTCGACTATAGTATGGTTATCCGCTAAAGTCTCTCCATTCAACAAATAAAGACCATACATGTGACTCTCACTATTCGCGGCTTCCATCACCATGTTCAGGTTATTGCGCACAATGTTTCCGCTCAAAGTGAGGGTAACAGCATGGGTAACACATTTGGCCAACTGTCTGATATGTGTAGTGCCAGCATGATTAGAACCCTTGCCTTCATCCTGAATCTTGATATAATTCATAATGGAGTCTTGGGCAGCACAAATTTCTATCACTTCATTGGTGAGGCTATCGTCGTTACCTACTTTCTTGTATGTTTCTAAGATGACTACTTCAGCGGCTTGTTCAACATTCACCAAAATGCGAGGCTGACTGAAAATAAATCCAACAGATGCATCTGCAATGTGATAGATGACAACTGGGTGCTCTACTTTTTTTCCTTTCTTCACTTTAACATAAACACCACCCGCGGCAAATGCAGCATTCAAAGCATTGATGCCATCTTGGTGGTAACGCTGACTGTGACCAAGATTGGTTTTTACAAACTCAGCATCTTCGTCTTCAGCCGCAGTAGCCAAAGATTTAACCACTAGCGTTCCTTCTGCTTCTGCAATTGAACTGATTGAAGCATCATATACTCCATTAATAAAGACAATTGCATTTTTTGCTAGTTGTCCGGGTAGAAAATGTTGCTGTACACCCGCTGCATCTAGTCCACTAGCATTGTTGACAATCATTTTGTCGTTAAAGACATTTCTGATGCGGGTATATTTCCATTCTTCATGCTTGATAGCAGGTAAGCCCCATGCTGAAAAATTATTCCAGTTTTCAGCATGAAAAGCACCCAACTGTGTTGAGTTACTGTTCTGCTTATCAAATGCATTTTTTAAAATAGTTGTTGCGTCCATGCTTTTCAGTTTCACTTTTTCGTTTACGCGTTAGCTGCTTCTACTTCAGCCTTGATGAAATCATATCCTTTTTCTTCTAG
>JBDLUR010000133.1:0-14724 GCA_039805205.1 Bacteroidota bacterium | reverse complement strand
ATGCCTTCTCTGCTTCTTTCAATGCCAACTTCATGTAGTATTCATGATTCATACTGCTGAGAATTATTAGGCTTTAGAAATTGAAATATGATAGATTTTGTCCGTCAATAGTTGCAAGGCTTTTTGCATAGAAGACTCAAGTTGATTGTAGAGCAAAACTTCAGCATGTGTATAGACAAAAAAAACATCCATGCTCATCTTATGTTGCGTCAATACGCTCTTTATACCACTATTATTTTTGCGGTAGGCCTCTCTTATACGGCGTTTGATTAAATTACGATCGACAGCCTTTTTGAAATAACGAGCACTAACGGTAACCCCCATTTGTAAGTGAGCTAACTCAGGTGCATCTGATAAATGAGGTTGAAGTTGAAAATAAATCAAAAGCGATTGTACCCTCATTTTTTGACCCTTAGCAAAAAGAAGCCTTATCCTCTTATAGCTTTTGAGGCGCTCATTTTTTGACAAGGTTTGACGGGGTACTGACAAGAGTAATGACTTTTAGAGCACTAAAATACGTGCAAATGTTGACCAATTATCTATAACAAAAATAGCCCCGGAAAGATCCAGAGCTATAGTTATGTCAAATAACAGGCGGACCTGATTATTTTAATCTGCTTTCGTCAGAAACGCTAAGTTTCTTGCGTCCTTTCTTTCTTCTGCTAGCAAGAACGGCACGACCATTAGCTGATTCCATACGCTTTCTGAATCCATGTACGGATTTTCTGCGTCTGCGGTGGGGTTGAAATGTACGTTTCATAATATTTTTTATTCCTTTTGTTGTTGAAACAATGACCGGGAGAAGCGGTCGTTACTGTTCAATTGATCACAGGTCACCACACCCGTGTTCTTGTGAAAGGACGGCAAAGTTAACAGTTATTGGGGAAAAAATAAAATAAAGCAGAAAACAAATCTAACTGATTTAAAAACAGCTCTTTACCCGATCCTTTAAATCAAATTTTCCAAACAAAGGGTTGTTATGGATCGAAAATTAGCTGTGCCATAGCAATGGTTGGAATAGCTCGACAATAGACAGGACCAGAACAATTGGCTCCTTAATTTCAATAAGCAGCTTTGGAAATTACTTCAGCACCCCAGAATTGGGTAGCGCCCTTACTAAATAATTCTACATCACCCGTGGTGTAAAAATTGATGCTTTTTTGCTGTGATATCCTTTGATCCATATCTGGATGTCGCTTTAAGTAACCCACTAAACTCTCTGCAACTATTTCCCCCTGAGATACCACTTGAATATGATTGGGTAACATATAGCGTATTCTAGGATAAAGCAATGGATAATGGGTGCAGGCCAAGACAATAGTGTCAATTTTAGGCGACTGCTCACCGAGTTGGGTCAGACAGTCCAAAATGATGGGATCAGCAATTTCCAGATTCAGGTAATCCCCAGATTCTACCAAAGGCACCCAAGCCGGACAAGCCTGCTGGTATACATGAACATCAGGAAATGATTTTCCAATTTCAATGAGATAAGATCCAGAATCTACAGTTCCTTGAGTACCTAATATACCTATATGGTTAGACTCCGTATAATCTCCAATTACTTCAGTTGTAGGTCTAATAACACCCAACACTCGATTTGCAGGCGCTAATGAAGGAAGATCTTTTTGCTGTATATTTCTTAGGGCTTTTGCAGACGCTGTATTACAAGCTAGAATTACTAAAGGACACCCTTGTTGAAATAACCATTTTACAGCATCCAAGGTATACTTGTAAACAGTATCGAAATCTTTAGTGCCGTATGGAGCCCTCGCACTATCACCCAAATAAATATAATCGTAGTCGGGCAGCAGTTCAACTATTTCCTTTAAAACAGTTAAACCCCCGAGGCCAGAATCAAAGACACCTATTGGAGATTTTTTCATAATAGACAAAAAAAGACCGAAACAATTGTTTCGGTCCCCTTTATTTATTTAACAGGTGGTTTTGGTGTTCCGCCTTCAAGCTTCTTTTTAATTAGTGGCAGTAAATCATCTGCAGCAGGCTGCACAAGCAATGCCTCCTTTCTAAATACATAAGTGAACCCACTAGCTTTTGCTACTTCTTCAATCAACTGATTTGCTTTTTGAGCAATAGGAGCCATTAACTCTTCTTGCTTTTGTTGCATTTTTTGCTGATAGCCTTGCTCGAAACCTTGCAATTCAACCAACAACTTTTTCATCAATTCTTTCTTTGCATTCTTTGCAGCAGGAGACATCTTAGTAGAATCCATTTTGAAAAGGCTGTCCTGACGATTCAACTCTTTTAGTGTCTCTGCATATTCAATTTGCAAAGTACTATCGTACTGCGCCATGTCACCTGTTGCTTTTTTATATTCTGGCATCAATTGAACTACTTCATCAATGCTCACATATCCAGTTTTGTTTTGTGCATGAAGGAAAGGATTGAAAGCAGTAAGTGCTATTATAACCAATCCAAGAGTTAAGGCTTGTTTCATTTCTGTTGTTTATTTGTTTTCGAAAATATGCTTTTTTTTATTTGCCCAAGAGTTCTTTCAAAACATCATCACTTCTATCAAGCTTGGGGTCGGCAAAGATAATGGTTATTCCTTCACTTTTATCCAGCACTAGGTCATATTGTCTAGCAACGGCTATCTTCTGAACCGCGTTATACACCTTGTCTTGTATAGGCTTAACCAACTCTTGTCTTTTTTTGAATAAGTCCCCTTCAAACCCAAATCTTCTCTTCTGCAAATCCCTTAACTCCTTTTCCTTGTTAAATAAATCATCTTCACGTTTCTTAAGCAACTCATCACTCAACATTACCCTTTCTGCCTCAAAATTTCTATACAGCTGATCCAATACCACTTGCTTTTCATCAATTTCTTTCTGCCATTGAGCACTAAAAGCATCCAATTTCTTTTGCGCTTCCTCATACTCCGGAAGCTTATTTAAAATATAGCGTGTATCAATAACAGCATAGCGTTGGGCTTGTAACTGTAAAGCGAAAAAGCTAGCAACCAGAAAGAAGAATAGTTTTTTCATAATGTTATATTAAATCAGTTAACAGTTTTATTCAGGCTCAAATCCAAGCATGAAAGTAAACCTACTCGCATCCCTTAAACGACCAGTGGCAGTAATTCTATCCAAACCTATACCATAATCAAACCCAAGCAAACCAAACATCGGCAGGAAGAAACGAACGCCAACACCCATAGAACGTCTTAACCTAAATGGATTCCATTCTTTAAATGAATACCAACCATTGGCTGCTTCATAGAACGCTAAACCATAAATAGTACTGCTTGGGTTGGTTACGAAAGGATATCGCATTTCCAAACTGTACTTGTTGAATATCGTAAAGAAGTTAGACGCATTTTGTTTGTCGGGGTTAATGGTTGGATCAGAATTATCATACACTGGATATCCTCTGTGAGCAATGATATCATATCCCAATACACCGAAGTTGTTAGTAAGACCCGCATCACCCACTTGGAATCTTTCAAATGGAGAGATAGGCACTTTCTGATTGTATCTGCCAATGAAACCATATTTAGCAGCCATACGAAGTACAAACTGACGGCTCTTATCTTCCCCTGCTGGCTTACCAATTGGCACAAACCATTCAGCATTTAAACGCCATTTGTGGTACTCGACCAACTTAAAAATATCAGTTTTGTTTACGCCCCTAATATAAGACCATGGTGGTGTAAACGTTCCACTTAACATGAAGTTAGATCCACTCTTGGGGAAGATTGGTTGGTCAATTGAAGTCCTTTGTAAAGCTATCTTCAAGTTAAAGTTATTGGAAACCCCAGTTGAGAAAGATGGGAAGATGGCATAGTTCCTTGCCTTGTATTGAATATAGCTGAAAGATGTAACCAATGAGAAGAAATCATCTGGCCATCTCAACTGCTTACCTAATGCAATGGTTGCACCTGAAGTAGTTAAGTAAGATGAATCCGCATACCTTCTATCAAATAAGCCTGTCAATGGATTGTAGGCATTTGAAAACTTGGTGTTGAAAACGTTGATAGAGAAAGAATTTCTTTTCTTACCACCCAACCAAGGTTCTGTGAAAGTAAAATTAAAGGAACGGAAGAAACGACCATTCGACTGATAACGAAGACTCAATTTCTGACCATCGCCTGTTGGCAATGGATCCCATGAAGACTTCTTCCAAATATTTTTGATGGAGAAATTATTGAATGTTACACCAAGTGTACCAGTAAGTCCAATTCCACCACCCCAACCTGCGCTGAGCTCAAGTTGATCCGAAGATTTTTCTTCAACAGAATAATTGATATCCACTGTTCCATCATCAGAATTGGGAACCGGTTGCATACCCAACTTCTCTTGGTTGAAATACCCTAGGTTGATGATCTCACGTTGTGAGCGGATCAAATCAGATCTACTGAATTTTTCTCCTGGTATAGTTCTCAATTCTCTACGAATCACATACTCCTTGGTCTTATCGTTTCCAGAAATATTTACATTCTTGATGGTAGCTTGCGGACCTTCAGTAATTCTTATTTCATGATCGATGGTATCATTGTAAACAGAAGTCTCAACAGGATTCACTGAAAAGAAAAGGTATCCATCGTCCATATACAATGAACTGATGTCGCCACCTTCAGGTGAAAGTTGCTTACCCAATTTCTTGTTCAACACTTCCAAGTTATACGTATCACCTTTTTTGATACCGAGTAACATGGTCAATATACTATCTGCGTACTTGGTATTTCCTTTCCAAGTCATGTCACCAAAATAGTATTTGCTACCCTCACTCACTTTCAAAGAAATATTCAGCCTTCCTTTGTGGTCGTAGTATTGCGTATCAGCAACAATGTTGGCATCACGATATCCTAGTGAATTGTAGTACTCAAGAATCTTTTCTTTATCTTCTATGTATTTCTTCTCATTGAACTTAGCAGAAGAAAATAATTTGAACCTGAACCAAGGATCAAGAAAGTCTTTGATCTTGGAAGGCTTCAAATAATCTTTGTCTTTGATAAATTCTTTTGCGGTGAGCTGAGGAATTTCACCATACGGACTAACCACTGAATCAGGGAACAGTGTAAGTCGACTTGATTCTTTAATCCCCTTCAATTTCTTTTTCAATTGCAATTGCCTTACAGCGCTGTTGCCAAAGAAATGTATTTCTGAAATTCTTACTTTATTTCCTTTGGTAATATTGAAATTTAAAATAACCTTATCCGCATTGGCTGGATCTGGCACTTCCTCTATTTGAACACTTGCACCTTGAAATCCTTTCTCGATATAATACTTGATGATGTTTTCTTTGGCTGATAATTTCATGTTGTCTGTAACAACCCTTGTCTTGAACAAACCAACTTTATCCTTCAACTCATCAGCCTCTGATTTCCTTACATTTTTAAATTTGAAATCAGACAACATCGGACGCTCTACAGCATCAATCTCAATCCAAATGTTATCACCCTCCAACTTTGTAATGTAAATGTTGATGTTTGTGAACATGTTCTGCGTCCACAATTTGGTGATGGCCTTTGCAAAATTATCACCACCTGGAATGGTTACCTCGTCTCCAATGGCCAGGCCAGAAACAGAAATAACAATTGCAGGATCAAAGGCTTTGTTGCCCTTTACCTGAATATCGGCAATAGTATATTTCCTCGGATATTTTGCACTGTAAAGTGACATTAACGCTGGATCAACTGAAGCACCAGGAAGGGTGTCATTTTGAGCCATTACGCTGTCCGGTAACACAAAAAAACCCACTAAAAATAACAGCGTACAGAACCTCTTCATCCAGTTGTTGGTTTGGGACGGCAAAATAACGGCTTTTTGTCTAATTCTTTGTTAAAGCGTCTCCAAGCTGAGCACTTGTTTTCCCGAATCTTCTTTCTCGGTTTTGAAAATCGACTATTGCCTCATATAAATTTTCTTTTCTGAAATCAGGCCATCTGGTCTGGGTAAAATATAATTCGGCATAAGCCAGCTGATACAAAAGGAAATTACTGATCCTATACTCCCCACTCGTTCTAATCATTAATTCAGGATCCGGAAACTGACTAGTCGATAAATACTGCTGCAAGGTTTCTTGACCAATTTCCTCTACAGCTAGTTTTCCATCCTTCACATCAGTTGCTATCTTTTTAACCGCATCAACCAATTCCCATCTAGAGCTATAACTAAGGGCCATAATGAGATTAAGACCCGTATTCTCCGCAGTCATGTCGATTGCTTCTTGAAGCGCTTGACGAGCGCTGGGGGGCAACATGGTAAGGGCTCCAATGGCGTGCATCTTGATGTTATTACCATTGAGAATTGGCACTTCCTTACGAATGGTCTCTACAAGAAGCTCCATTAATCCGGTAACTTCCTTTTCAGGTCTATCCCAATTTTCTGTAGAAAATGCATACAATGTGAGGTATTTAACCCCTATCTCAGCACATCCTTCCACAATATCCCGCACGCTTTGTACACCATGAAAGTGTCCAAAAAGACGATCTTGCCCTTGTTCTTGGGCCCATCTTCCATTGCCGTCCATAATGATGGCAATATGTTGTGGAACACGATTTGGATCAATCTGGTGTTTTAGTGACATGGTGCAAAATTAGGTCTTTTTGTGCAGTACCTATCGGATATCAACACACTTGTAGGAGTTAAACGACATGGATAGGGTAAGTTCAGCAAAAACAAATTGATCTTTTTGCTGACTAAAACCACGCTGTTTTCCAGCAACACCTAACCTGGGTAAGGTGAGTGATCTATCTTGAAGAATATAACCTGGAGTTCCGGGTGTGAACATATTCGCTCCTGCGTAGGTAGTGCTCACATCATCAATATAATCAGTATTGGTAAACCTATAGGCTACTTCAAATCCAATATTCAGGTTACGGTAGAAATTATATTTTACCCCCATTCCAACTGGGAAACTAAAAGCATTTTGAGCATATTGTGTTGCCTGTCCCTCTGTCATTCTCCTGTTAAGGTCGTGAGGATCTTCATCTCCCGGAATGTAGGCAAAAGGATCAAAACTGAATACACCAACACCAAAGGTTACATAAGGGGTGAAGCGGTAATCTGGACTACCTGGAATGTATTTGAAAAAATTGAAATCCCCTTGCAAGCTAAACTCAGCAATGTTTGTATTGAAACTTAAATTTCTTTGACGTTCAAATGGAGTTGTATTGTATTTATCAGCATAACCCAATTTCGCGAAATGAGCATTCGCCCTAACTGCAACATAACTACCGAACTGTTTTCTGAAAAACAATCCCACTACTGGTTTGGGCCTGTTAAACCTGCTTCTGTTCATATCGCCAAAATAATGGCCAGTTCCAACAGAAATGCCGAGCTCAGCTTCGTGCTGAATAGCATTGGGCTGCGCAATCATTGTTGCACTTGTAACAAGAAACAAGATGATGAAAAAGATTTTTTTGAACATCATACTGTAAAAATAAGGTTACGGACGTCTATTTCGTGTATCGAATCCCCAAGTTAACTTTTCTCTAAGTGTTCTTAGGAAGTTATTTTCATTTAAACGTACTAAATTAAACGAAAACGCTTCTTTTTTAACCGCCAATTGTACCGTTTTCGCCACTACCTCTTTTCTAGAATCCAAGGTGCAAATAAAATCATCTGCTCTCCCTTCAACTTCAAAAGAAATAACGTTATTATTGGGTACCACTATTGGTCGGATATTAAGATTATGCGGTGCAATAGGGGTAATCACAAAACTTTCACTCTCAGGGAAAACAACCGGACCACCACAACTTAACGAATAACCAGTTGAACCAGTGGGTGTTGAAACAATAAGGCCATCCGACCAAAAAGTATTTAAAAATTCCCCATTCAGATAGGTATGAATCTTGATCATTGGAGAAAACTCTCGCTTATGTATCACCACTTCATTCAAAGCAAATGGGTCTTCTCCAAACATCGGAATACTGGCGTCTAAATGCAGTAATCCCCTGCGGTCAAGCACATAGGTTCGTTCTTGTAAGGCCTTAACAGCCTCTTCAATATTTTCTTTACCTAAACTTGCTAGAAATCCTAGTCGCCCATAATTAATACCCAACACAGGAATCTGCTTATCCCTCACCAAACATACGGTATCAAGCAAAGTTCCATCACCACCCAGAGAAATTAGGGCATCTGTTTGCTCGTCTAAATCTGATGCACCAGCAAATACGCTCGATAAACCAGAGAGTCCGCTATATTGATCAATCAAAGATTTATACACCACCGTTTCAATTCCAGCATCCTTCAACAAATCCAATAGACTTGTTAGATCCTGTTCTTGTAAGGTTTGACCACCTCGACT
This sequence comes from Bacteroidota bacterium, assembly GCA_039805205.1. Lineage (GTDB taxonomy): Bacteria > Bacteroidota > Bacteroidia > Chitinophagales > Chitinophagaceae > Pollutibacter. The sequence goes on along the minus strand of JBDLUR010000133.1, from coordinate 6,456 downwards.
ATAGATTGCAACCCTCATGTGTAGATTTGAATTTAAAGGTACTAATTCTTGATATCTGCTTTATGAATAAACAATCCATTTTCCCCTTTTTGATTAAAACTATATTCCACCCTCAATACGATATCATAAATACTGATGATATCCAACCCTATGCCTCCGGAATAGATCAACCGGTTGTTGAGACTATTGTTTAACACATTATTTTTATTATAAATGTACCCCGCATCACCATATGCTTTCAAATAAAAGCGAAAAGGAATACTACCATAGGTTTTAGAACGCAAGCCAGTGTTGAAACGCACAGCAGCAATTTCCTTACCAATTGTATTTCTGATATAGCCACCTGCAACACCGTCTACCACATAATATTCCAACCCTCTCATAAACGACTCATTATAGCCCAATAGTGATTGATTAAAAAATGGTTGATCAAATGGTAATTTGATATTTCCCTCCGCAACGCTTGATATATAAAATTTTTTGGGAAGGGTAAAGTACTTACCAAAACGCAATTGGAGCTGCGTAAGATTAACATTTTTATTAAACCCTCTCTTTAATAACTCAAATTCAATGGAAGTTCCTCTTGTTGGATAGGGAATATAATTGAGGTCGAAATACTGATAAGTATACCTTAACTCTGGATAAATAACACGACCCTTACTGTCTCCAAGATAATTGGGATTTAATTGTGAAACCGTATCAGCTATTGATTCGCCTTGTACACCCAATCTCACATAATGCCTTTCTATAGACCCTTTACGGTAAGAATATAAACCTCCTGCATAGAATTGCTCACGGATAAACTTTGATGGATCTTTGAAAAAGACTTGCTTATTATCTTTAGTATCATAGTTCAATTCTCTGTTCCGGGAATAGGAAAAATCAAAGCCCCAACCATGGCGAAGAGAGTTATCGGAAAAAGGATTGTAATACCTCAATGCTGCTCTTTGAGTATATCCGTTGATTAACCAGGCATTTAACCTATCATTTCTTCCCGTAATATTCTGTCCGATAAATTTCATTCCATAATTCACCCGATCCAAACTCAGATCATAATCTTTGATCCAAACATTCAAGTTTCTATCAATGGGTTTTAAATAGGGCAAGGGGAAAAAATACCATCTTTCTTTTACATCAGCGTAAATATCCATAGAGTCATTTACCCAATTGGTAAAATTGACAGTGGCATCCACAAACAAAGCGGTATTCATTAAATTTTGTCTACTGGTCTGTACCCCACTTAGAATTTCTGAAATTGAATACGCAGATCCTTCTTTAAAAGTAATCTCTCGTCCAATGATATAATTTTTTGTCTTTTTATTTCCTGAAACAAGTATGTTACGAATGACCACTTTGGAACTGTGCAAGATGATATTGTCTTGATACACTTCTTCCTCCTTGTCCTGCGAAAAGACAAGTAAAGTGGGTATCAAAAGAAAAAACAATAGCGAAAAGTATTTTCGCAGCTGCATCATGTGGCAATTTACTTAAAACTAATAGGGGATTAGTAAATTGGCAAGAAAGGAATGATTAAATATTCAAGTAATTGAAGAGATGGTCGAGGTTGTTTTGTAATGCATTATCATAGGTTTCTTCACCATAGTAATACAATACATTGTATTCGTGGCGCTGAAATGTTGCCACTATGTCTGATACTTCCTCTTTATTTATTTTCAAAAGGACTTGCATCATGCCATTTTGCGAATCTACTACTGTATTCATTTGCATGATCATCGCATCATTGGATTCCACCAAACGATTGATGATACCTGGAGCGTACTCACTTCTCATCATTTCTATCACCAAAAATGAACCAGTTTCATTGGCTCCAATCATAGCAGCAATTGCATCAAGCAGCTTTTCTGCGTCAATTAAACCTTCCCACTCATTCTTTTCATTTACAACAGGCACAGCGTGTAAAAAATATTTTGCCCTAAGGCGCAATGCCTGTAGGATATGATCATTTGGTCTTACACTGTGTTTTTGTAAAATATGCTGAATGTCATTTATCTCAGTTTCAGGAGGAAAGTCGAACATATCTTCCTCATTGATGATGCCTAGAAACTGGTTGCCGTCGAGTACCGGCAAATAATCAAGTTTAGATTCTTCAAATTCCAGCAACACTTGTTCCACCCTATCATGTAGGTCTAGTGTTGGAAGATGCGTCTCTAAAAGTTGACTGCAATAAGTCATGCTGTTAATTAATAGACCAATATTAGGCTTAATTTGCTGCAGCTGTCTTATGTTTTTCTAAAAATTTTGTAAGAATTACGTTAAACTCGTCTGGCACCTCCATCATTGGCGCGTGACCACAATGATCGATGAAGAACAATTCACTGTTCGGAATCAATTTATTGAACTCTCTTCCTACAAAAGGAGGAGTGATAATATCATTGTTACCCCAAATCAAGAGCGTAGGAAGTTGAATATTCCTAAGTTCATCTCCAAGGTTATTTTTGATGGCGCTTCTTGCTAATGAAATCACCTTTAGGGTTTTCATTCGCTCATTTACAATCTGGTATACTTCATCCACCAATTCCTTGGTAGCTGTTTTGGGATCGTAAAAAGTTATTTCCGTCTTTTTCTTGATATACTCATAATCCCCTCGCTTAGGGAAAGTATCCCCCATTCCATTTTCAAAAAGACCTGAACTACCTGTAAGTATGAGTGTTTTGACCTTAGGAGCAGTTTTTAAAACATGCACCAATGCAACATGCCCACCTAAGGAATTACCCAATAAATGGATGCCCCGATAGCCTCTATGATCAATGAATTTACCAAGATACTTTTCTAACCCACCTACAGTTGTGTGTAATAAATCAAGTTCAAAAAGAGGCAACAACGGCACAATTACCTGATGAGTATGCTTGAAGTGATCGATGATTCCAGAGAAATTACTCATTGCTCCAAAAAGACCATGCAGGAGCATTAAAGGTTCACCCTGCCCTTCTTCAATAAACTTATACTTGCCATCTTGTTTTATCTCGTATGGTAAACTCATATTTGTTTCCGAAACAAGTTAAATAATGGTTTTTTTAGCTGGTCGGTCGAAGCAAAGAAAAGTAAAATGGATGAATTAAAATAATCTTATTGTTCTTGAATGCTCATCGAGTACCCGTTTAAGACTTTTGTTGAATAAAATCTTTTGTGTCATTAAACAAGTTCTTGATAGTGGGAAGCCATTCTGCAAATAAGTCAATCACCCAACCACCGAAGTTGATTAAATAAGTATATGATTTAGAATGAATTGCAGTGTCATTACCTACAATTTCAAATTGTTTGAGGTAAACCAAAACGACTGCAAAAATCGAAACATATATAAATAGATATAGGAGAATGCCGACTAAGCGGTTGACGATTCCTAACATGACGAGCTCGACCGACTTCTCAACTATTTTTCCCAAAATGCGAATACCGATCATCGCTCCAATCAAAACCAATAAAAAGGCAAGAAAGGCGAGCCAATCATTATTCGTATCTGTCTGTTTTTTCAAATACCCTTCAACCCATCCTGAAAATTGAAGCGCTAGGGCCAGTGCTGCAAAGAACGAAACAAAGGTTACTATCGCCATGATAAACCCCTTGGTCCATCCCTTGTAGACCCCCATTAAAAGAAATAACAATAGAAAGAGGTCGACAACCATCTTAAGCTAAAAGTTCTTTAACAATTGCAGAAATTACCTTTCCATCAGCCTTTCCAGCTAATTGTTTGGTTGCTACGCCCATCACTTGTCCAAGTCCGCTCATATTGGTAACCCCTGTCTGCTTCACTATTTCTGCCACCACAGTCCTGATCTCCTCCTCACTCATTTGCTTGGGAAGAAATTGTTCAATCACTTCAAGCTCCTCTTTTTCCTTTTGAGCAAGATCCAATCTATTTTGGCGCTCAAAGATTTCAAGTGAATCTTTTCTTTGTTTAACTAGCTTTTGCAAAAGCTTTATTTCAGCATCCTCAGTAAGTGAAGCAGCAGCACCCTCGGCTGTTTTAGCCAACAAAACGGCTGCTTTTATCGCACGTAGTGCTCTCAATCCCACTTCATCCTTGGCCAACATGGCCTTTTTCATGTTTTCATTAACGGTTAGTTCGAGACTCATTGCTGTTCTTGTGATTTTTTAAATTTAGTATAAAAGTTTTTTGCGAAGGTCTTCATCTCGCCCACCAATTCTTTTTGATGTGTTGCACGCTCAAAAGTATCGGCCATGGTCATCATGGTCTGGTAATAAAAATCAGCCATCTCATCCACCATCATTTCCTTTGTCCATAAATCAATACGCAAAGCAGCTCTTTCCTTTCCATCCCAGAAGGAAACCATCATGGCTTTTGCCTCCTGCTTGGCTTCGGAATTGGACTGTGTTGCGTTCCACAGGATCTGATGAGGAATTTTTTGTTCATCGAGGTTCACATCAATGGTGATGGTCGATTGTGTCATGGTTTTAATTTAGGCTGCAAAATTAACGAAAGCGGGACAAACCTGTGCCTATCATTTCACTTCTCATTTGTTCATCATTGTATACCCGTATCAGTTTTTCACCAATCTCACATCCATCTTCTTCGTTGAAAAACATGCCTGCCATACCCGCCAGCTCAGACATGCTACTTTTTTCAGCAGTCAGCACAGCAACCCCAGCTTTCAAAGCATCCATAATAGGCAAACCAAAACGCTCCCAGCGACAAGGATGCACCAGCGCATAAGTAGAGCAAAGCAGATCGCGCTGATCGGTGGCAGTCAGCTTGTCTAAAAAAACCAAATCATTCCTGTATTTATAACTTTCAATAGCCTGCAAGATTCCAGAAGAAAATTCCCCCTTAACCCCAGTGAACACCAACTTCATGTTGCTGTTGGTCCGTTTTTTAAACTGACTAAAACCCTTCAACAAGGGTATGATATTAGCCGAATCATGAATGGGGGCAGTACAGAGAAAATAGGCATCCCCTTGGGTATACTGATACCTCACCACATCTCTAGCATCTTCATCATTGGGCTGTAGCAATTCGTTTATTTGTAGAGGCAGTATCTTGATTTCTGCATTGGCTTGAGGAAAAGCTTTTTGGATGTTCTTTTTTGTGAACTCTGTAAAAACATACACTGGTTCTTTACCCTTCATCAACTTGTTTAACCAACGCTTTTCTTGATAGCGCTCCCAAAATCCCATCTGAGCATGATCGGAAAAGGAATACAAATCAAGAATCAACGCACCTTCAACTGTTGCCTCCAGTAAGGTCAGATTTTGTTTAATGCCTTGATAGGCCAATGGTATTTTTGAAGTGTAGTAGGCTACCATGCTGCAAAGATAGATTAGTCGGCTCAACTGAACTATCTTTACAACTCAATTCTACACAATGAAAAAAGCCACAAAATTCATACACGCGGGCGCCCATCCTGATCCAAGTACAGGAGCTATCATGACTCCTATCTACCAGACTTCAACCTATGTTCAAGAAGCACCTGGCGTTCACAAAGGATATGAATACGCAAGGTCGCAAAACCCTACACGTTTTGCATTAGAAGAAGCATTGGCTGTAATTGAAGAAGGAAATTTTGGCTTGGCTTTTGGAAGTGGTGTAGCAGCAACTGATGCTGTAATGAAATTATTGAAACCAGGCGATGAAGTGATTGCTGCAAATGATATGTATGGTGGCACCTATCGTCTGTTCAGCAAAATCTATGAAAAGTTTGGTATCGTATTTCATTATGTTGACATGAGTAGCATGTCAAATATCAGTGCTAAAATAAACGCCAATACAAAATTGATTTGGGCTGAAACACCTACCAACCCATTGATGAATATTGCTGATATCAAAGCAATAGCAACATTGGCTAAGGAACATAAGCTGCTATTGTGCGTCGACAATACATTTGCTTCACCTGCTCTGCAAAATCCACTTACACTGGGTGCTGATATTGTGATGCATTCAGCTACAAAATATTTAAGCGGACACAGTGATGTAATTCAAGGTGCATTGGTGATTAATGATAAGGCCTTGCGTGATGAACTGTATTTTATTCAAAAGAGTTGTGGGGCGGTACCCGGACCAATGGATTGTTTTTTGGTGTTGAGAGGAATCAAAACACTTGGCATCAGAATGGAAAGGCATTCTCAGAATGGCGAAAAAATAGCACACTATCTGAAAGCACATCCTGCAGTGAAAAAGGTCTACTGGCCTGGATTTGAAGATCATCCGGGACATGCCATTGCAAAAGCACAGATGAAATCTTTTGGCGGAATGATCAGCTTTGAATTAAAAAATGACACCATGGAAGCAGCAAGAAAATTGCTCTCCAGCACACATCTTTTTTCATTAGCTGAAAGTCTTGGTGGCGTTGAATCTTTGATCAACCATCCTGCCAGCATGACCCATGCTTCTATTCCAAGAGAGGAAAGAATCAAGAACGGATTATCAGATACATTGATTCGTTTGTCTGTTGGTATTGAAGATGCAGATGATTTAATTGC
>JBDLUR010000132.1:0-10136 GCA_039805205.1 Bacteroidota bacterium | reverse complement strand
TTAACGTGTTTTTCTGCAGGCTCATCAAATGTTGATGCCAATACCTCCGCCTTAACGCTTCTTTCCATATCTGTAACCTCTTCCGGACGCTCATCAATCAACACTACCATCAAATAACACTCCGGGTGGTTAGTGGCAATTGCATTCGCAACTTCTTTCAACAACATGGTTTTACCAACCTTTGGCTGTGCTACAATTAATCCTCTTTGTCCCTTACCCAATGGTGTAAATAAATCCATCATCCTTGTTGAGTAATTATCTGCTTTGGTATACAGATTGAATTTTTCTTGAGGAAACAAGGGTGTTAGGTAATCGAATGGCACACGGTCTCTCACCTCTTCAGGAAGTCTACCGTTTACGGTATCAACCTTCAGTAGCGCAAAATATTTTTCACCTTCTTTTGGAGGCCTGATGCTACCGGTAATGGTATCACCCGTTTTAATACCAAACAATTTGATTTGCGATGGAGAAACATAAACATCATCTGGAGATGATAAGTAATTATAGTCGCTACTCCTTAAAAAACCATATCCATCGGGCATCATCTCTAACACACCTTCACCTTGAATGGCACCATCAAACTCTACATTGAATACTGGCTCTTTCTTGATGTACAATTGTTTTGCAGGAGCTTCGTCTTGCGCTAGGTTATTTTCTGGTGCTTGTGCCTCTTCTCCGTTTACTTCAACAGCAACTGTATTTTGAGCAATAGGCTGTGTATTTTCAGCAACAACTGGTTGTTCTTCTGTTTTACTCTTTTTAATAATTTTCTTTTCTGGTTTGGCGGCAACAACTGGTGCTGGTTTTACCTCTTCAACAGTTTCATTTTCAACAATTGCCTCTTCTGTGCTATTGGCGGTTGTTGTCTTTACAATTCTTTTTTTCTTTGCTGGCTTTTCTTCCTTTGCATCTCCTTTAACCGCACTGTCCAACACAGCTTGTTTATCAAGAATCTTATAAATCAAGGCTTGTTTTTCCAATTTTTTTGCACCTGTGATTTTTAGTTTTTCAGCTATGTCCAATAACTCTGGAACTAGCATGTCATTTAGCTGTAAAATGTCGTACATAAATTGTATTTGTTGAAATATCCCTTAGAAGGACGAATGTTAGTTGGTGTAAAAATGAATGAAGAAAATTAACCGATAGGAGAGAAATGGTAACGACCGCTCCTGAATCTGATGCAATGTTAAGACTTTTTCGAAACGTAAAAAAATATTCTGACCCCTGAAACGGCTTCCAAATAGGCTTCTCGCCCTCATTTTATTACCTTTGCAGCTGAAATTAGTATTATGTTCAACAAGAGAATAAAGATAAAAGAGCTTTTACTGCAGCAGGCTGGTCACCAAGAGATAGTGGTTATGGGATGGGTAAGAACATTCAGAAACAATCAGTTTATTGCCCTGAACGATGGATCTACCAACGCCAATTTACAAATTGTTGCCCCTTTGGGTGAGTTTGCTGACGATCTGCTTAAGCGAATCACAACAAGCGCTGCTTTAAAAGTAACAGGCCATCTTGTTGAATCTCAAGGAAAGGGACAAACGGTTGAGTTAAAAGCAACAACAATCGAAGTTTTGGGTGATTCAGACCCAGAAAAATACCCCCTACAGCCTAAAAAGCACTCTCTTGAGTTTTTGAGGGAGATTGCCCATTTGCGTTTCAGGACCAACACCTTTGGGTCTGTTTTTCGTGTTCGACACGCCTTGGCCTTTGCCATCCATGAGTTCTTTCATAAAAAGGGCTTTCTGTATATGCATACCCCTATCATTACAGCAAGTGATGCTGAGGGGGCTGGTGAAATGTTTAGGGTAACAACCCTTCCTTTTGATAATCCTCCTAGAAATGAAGAGGGGGGGATTGATTTTAAAGAAGATTTCTTTGGGAAAAGTACCAACCTAACGGTAAGTGGACAACTTGAGGGGGAGCTTGGAGCGACGGCCTTTGGTGAGATTTATACTTTTGGTCCCACTTTTAGAGCAGAAAATTCCAATACAACCAGACACCTTGCTGAGTTTTGGATGATTGAACCTGAAATGGCCTTCCACGATTTAGAAGACAACATGAACCTTGCTGAATCTTTCATCAAGCACATCATCAGATTTGCGATGGATAACAACATGGAAGATCTTCAGTTCCTTGATCAGCGTTTAGCAGAAGAGGAAAAACAACTGCCAGCAGATAAGCGAAGTGAAATGGGTTTGATCGAAAAGTTGAAGTTCGTTGTGGATAATGACTTTGAACGCATCACGTATACTGAAGCCATCGATATTTTACTTAATTCTCCAGCTTACAAAAAGAAAAAGTTTCAATATGAGGTAAAATGGGGAATAGATATGCAAAGTGAACACGAGCGTTATCTTGTTGAGAAGCATTTCAAGAAACCTGTTATTGTAACGAACTATCCAAAGGACATTAAAGCGTTTTATATGCGTCAAAACGATGATGGTAAAACCGTTGCCGCAATGGATATTCTTGCACCTGGCATTGGAGAAATTGTTGGTGGTTCTCAAAGAGAAGAAAGACTAGATAAACTAGTTGCTCGTATGAATGACATGCACATTCCTGAAGAAGAACTGTGGTGGTATTTAGATACTAGAAGATTCGGAACCGTTCCACACGCCGGTTTTGGCCTGGGTTTCGAAAGGATGGTATTGTTTGTGACTGGAATGACAAACATCAGAGATGTGATTGCTTTCCCAAGAACACCAAAGTCGGCTGAATTCTAAATTATTCAGGTTTCACATTTCGTATACACATCACGGGAATATGTGTATGATGAAGTAGCTCTCTGGTTAAGCTTTTTTCAAAAAGGCTTTCCAGAAAACTATGTTTTTGCGGAAGTGTAATTATCAGATCAATATTATTCTTTTCCGCAAAGTCATTGATCCCTTCATTTACGTTTTTGTTTTCAATATAATTGTAGGTTGGGTTCATACCCGATAGCAACATATCTAAATTGAGCGTCTGCTCTGGTACACTTGGATTAAAATTTCTTTGTTTATAATCTACATGCAGTATATGCAACTCAGCATTGAAAAAATTCACCAAAGCACGAACGGGTACTACTGGTGTTTTGTCTACCACATCTTTAAAGTCTGTTGTGAGTCCGATTTTTTTGTAAGGAGAAAATTTACCTCCTGGCGGAACCACAATGACAGGGGTTGCTGTACTGTTGATTACCGACAAGGAATTACTTCCTAGAAAAAACTTACCTGCCCCAGTTACACCTCTACTACCCATTACTACAGCGAAAGGTTGTAATGTTCTTGTAAGTTTTTGAATTTCATCACCCACATCACCAAGTCGACTTTCTGCATACACAACAAGCTTTCCTGATGTGATGGTTTCAATATTATGTTTCAATTCTGCTAGACGCTCTTCACTCGCTTTTTTAATTTCTTCCAATGAAATTGTAATCAACGGGACCTCTGAATAACTAATAGGAATCTGATAGATGTGCACAATCATTAAGCTAGATCCCATCGCCGTTGCGAGATCCATACCATACTTAAGTGCATTATCGGCTAATGGTGAAAAATCTGTTGGAACAACAATTAGTTTCATGCGGTTGTTTTTTCAAACTTAACCGACCACATTATTTTGATGACTGATGTTTGTCACCCTACCTCATGATTTTAGTGTTGTTTTTTCATAAACGCATCAATTTTACGTGAAACATCTTTTCTAACATCTACGTAAAACAAATTGATGTCACCTGCATGAAAGTTTTTGCTTCTGTACAAAAAAGATCCTGGAAATTTAGGATGTGAAACCCACAATGCACTTCCTTCCACTTGAGCACTCTGTGTTTGTATATAGACCTTTTTAAGATTATACAATACAGCGCCTTGCTGCATCGTTTTGTCTGCTATCTCGTTGGTTGTTTTCCATGTAATTGGATTAACTACCGCTATGCTTGTGTCTGTGCGTGTGGCCCACCCATCATTGTAATCATTTCTGAAGGTTCTCCAGCTTACAAAGCAACCAGTACTGTTGCCATCCTGACAAACAGGGATGCTAACATATTCATTTTTCTTTACGCCCATACCCACTAAATAGGCACAGACCAATTGTTTTGATAATTCTTTTTGATCAAAAAACTCTTTAATCAAACGAGTTGCATGGGTGGTACCCTGACTATGAGAAGCAATGATAATTGGCCTTCCCTTGTTTTCGTTTTCCAAATAATATTGAAAAGCATTTTTCACATCATCATATGCTAAATTAAAAGCTGCATATTTTGAAGCACTATCTGGTTCAGCATACATTCCAATATGCGCCTGTCTGTACCTTGGTGCAAAAATCCTTGCCCTTTCATTGAAGGCCGAGGCTTGATAGAGTATTGCACTATAGTCGGTTTTATAATTGATGGCGGAATCATCAATACTTGCATTTGTTATTCCGTTCACTCTTTCACCCGTTAATGTTGTTGGGTGTAGGAAAAAAACGTCTGCAACCTTTTCCATGGGGTCAGTAATTAAAGGAGTTGGTATCGTATCTGAGGGATCCCATTTACTAGGGTGAGCAGCCCAAAATTGCAACTCACTATAATTGGGGACTCCCGTCTCACTTTTAAAGGCATCTTTTCCACTGTATGCATTCATCTTTTTATTACAGGATAAGACAAATAATAGGAGGGCAACAAGCAAGAATGGAGAGAGTAAGTTTCGACTTCTGTTCATTTTTCAAAATTATGTTTGTTATTTTTACTCTACAATCTTTTATTATGAATATTCCCGTAGTTGACCTTAATCTTTTTATAAACGGAACACCTGAACAAAAAGTTCAATTTTCTGCTGATTTGGGAAAGGCCTTTGAAGAGGTTGGTTTTGTATCGGTAAAAAACCATGGTATTGACCAGTCGCTTATAGACTCACTATATCAGAACGTGCAGACCTTCTTTGGTCAGCCTGAAGGCATCAAAAGGAAATATGAAGTTCCAGGTTTAGCAGGACAACGCGGGTATACCTCTTTTGGTAAAGAACACGCAAAGGGTAGCGATGCTCCAGATTTAAAGGAGTTTTTTCAATTCGGACAAACCATTGCCGAAGAAGCAGTTGCTGAAGAAGAATATCCAGAAAACGTTCAAGTTGATGAAGTAGACACTTTCAATGAAAAGTTTCTAGAAGCGTATAGGGCTTTTGAAAAATCTGGAGGTGCATTATTGAGTGCGATAGCTATTCATTTGGGACTAGGAGCTGATTACTTTGAAACACACATCGAGCAGGGTAATAGTATTCTAAGGGCAATACATTATCCCCCAATCCTACACGAACCAAAATCTGCTATTCGCGCAGAACAGCACGAAGACATTAATCTTATAACACTTCTTGTTGGAGCATCTGCGGATGGATTAGAAATTTTAAGTAAGGATAATGAATGGTTGTCTGTTAAGGCTGGTCCGGGTGAAATTGTAGTGAACGTTGGTGATATGTTACAAAGATTAACAAACGACAGGTTAAAAAGCACAACCCACCGAGTTGTTAATCCACCAAGAGAACTTTGGCATACTTCAAGATATTCTATTCCGTTTTTTCTACATCCTAAAAGCAAGATGTCTTTGGCATGTTTAGATTCTTGCATCAACGAATCTTCTCCTAAAGTATATGAAGATTATACCGCAGGTCAATATCTTGATGAAAGATTAAGGGAAATAGGTTTAAAAAAATAAGCTTGACGCTGATAAGACATATTCCTTTTCTAAAGACTGTTTTTTACTACAGCATCTCTGCTTTTGGCGGCCCGCAAGGACACTTGGGTATGATGATGAATATTTTTGCCAACAAGCGTAAAGATGTTTCTGAAAAAGAATTAATGGATATATATGCTTTTTGTCAGTTACTTCCTGGAGCAACATCAACCCAAACATTAACGCTTATTGGCTATAAACGTGGCGGTACTATATTGGCCTTGTTTACACTTCTTATCTGGATGATACCTGCGGTAATTTTGATGACTGCTGTATCAATAATTATTGCGAGTAAAAACACAGAAGTTTTAAAAGCATTTCGTTTTATTCAGCCAATGGCACTTGGCTTTCTTGCTTTTGCTGCTTTTAAAACAGCAAAAATTGTAAAAACAAATTTTACAAAAATTGTTGCCATACTTTTTGGTCTACTTACGTTTATTTTTTTTAAAACACCTTGGATTTTTCCTGCTGCAATAATTTTTGGATCCCTAAGTGGTTTGTTAATCAATAGAGAAGAGGAGGTTGAGATAAAACAAAAAAAGAGGAAACTTAATTGGATGCTCTTTATTTTGTTTGTAGGTTTTTTTATATCTGCGGGTTCTATATCTGAAACAGCTAGAAAAGAAAATTGGTCGAATCGTACTCCATATAACTTATTTGAAAATATGTATCGCTTTGGCAGTTTTGTTTTTGGAGGAGCAGATGTGTTGATACCGGTTATGTATGAACAATATGTAGTAAGACCAGCTACCAAACGGATTCAATCAACCAATCAAAATGTCATTAAAATTGATCGTGAAGAATTTTTAACAGGAGCGGGTATGGTCAGAGCTATACCTGGTCCAGCTTTCTCCATTTCATCATTCATAGGCGCTTCGGCCATGCAATCAAAGGGATACATACACCAAATTATGGGAGCCATTATTGCTACTGTTGGAATTTTTCTTCCTAGTTTTTTAATTGGTGTTTTTCTTTTTCCATTGTGGGAGAATCTACACCGCTATAAAATATTACAACGATTAATGATTGGCCTAAATGCCACTGTGGTTGGGATTATGTTAGCGAGTATTGTTTATTTGACAAAAGATACGATTGCTCCTTTACAACAAGAGTCCCTTACCCACGCGGTGATCTTTTTTTCTGTGATGTCGGCAACTTATTTTTTGTTGACTTATACAAAAGTGAAAGCACCATTTATTGTTCTAGGTTGTTTGCTATTGGGCTTTATCTCTTTTTTGTAGCTTATTTGTAATAGCCCGATTTTAAAATTTCATTCATCACGCTATCGGGTACCATATACCGAATCGATTTACCTTCTTTAATTAACTTTCTTATCAGTGAAGCTGATATTTCAATTAGTGGAGCTTTTAGTGCAATAACTTTAGCACCAAGAATTTCTTTGACAGGAGAATTCAAACGCTCATAAACACAGATCTGGTATCGTTTTAAAATAAGATCCCCATTTTTCCACTTTTCAATGTTTTCCAAACTGTCTGATCCCATTATTACAGTGAATTCATGATCTGGATATTTTTCATCGAGATAAGCAAGTGTTTCAATTGTATAAGAAGGCCTGGGAAGTTTGAATTCAATATCAACTGCCATCATCCTCGTTTCTCCCTCAATTGCTGTTTGGACCAAATGCAAACGATGGTATTCGTTCAGTAAACTATGATTCTGTTTGAATGGATTTTGTGGAGATACCACAAACCATACGGCCTCAACATCCGTGTTGTTTAGTACATGGTTGGCAATGATTAAATGCCCGTTGTGAATTGGATTGAAAGAACCGAAATAAAGACCAATTTTCATAAATAATTGAAAATCAATTAATTAGTATTAATTTTCATCTACTAGAATCGAATCGGCTTCATTGATTCGAAGACTAACTTGATACCCGGCCACCATTACTGAAATTGGATCTCCCAATGGTGCAATTTGCTCAACCATAATGTCTTCTCCCTCAAGAAACCCCATCTCCATGAGCTTCAACACCAATTCTTGATCCTCTAAGGCTACAATAACTGCTCTTTTCCCCGGCGCTAATTCAGAAAGCTTCTTTCGCATACGTTGATATAAGAACTGCAAAGCTACTTCTGTTCATCGGATTTCTTGTAATTTTATTCCCATTATGAATGAAGTTCAATTCTTTTTTCTTCAGCCGGTTTCAGTTCTCAAACAAAGGATTATGCTCAAGTCCTTTCTACAAAAAACAGCAATTAAGGAAGGTAGGCCAATAGACTCCTTGAATATCATCTTCTGCTCAGATGAGTATTTACTCTCTATTAATAAGCAGTTCCTGAATCATGATTACTACACTGATATCATCACATTTGATCTATCCGAGTCTAAGAGGGGCCCAGTGACTGCAGAACTCTATATCAGCTATGACCGGGTTAAGGATAATGCTCGTCAAATGGAAACGACCACTACAAAAGAGTTACACAGGGTTGTTTTTCATGGGCTCTTGCATCTTTTGGGGTATAAGGACAAGACAACAAAAGACCAAATGGAGATGAGGAAGATGGAAGATAAACTCCTAGCAAAGTACTTTCGCTAAATGTTCCACGTGAAACACTTTTTTTTGATACTGTTTCTGCTACCTATGCTAGTGGCTGGTCAATCGCAGTTTATCTTACAGGACAAGAAGTTCAGCCCTGCGCTAGAGGTAGATCAGCAATTGTTAGAGTATGTCAATGCCCAAACCAAAGGAAGAGGGTTAGCGGAACAAGAAATTCAATTCTTTTATTGGTCCAATTTTCTGAGACTCTATCCTAAAAGGTTTTATACAGATATAATAGGAGCGTTTCTGTCTTCTTTCCCTGAGGCAAAAGGAAAAGAAGCGGAGTCTTTAAAAAAGGAATTGCTGTCATTGCCCCCTTTATCTAGAAACAGGTTTTCAGTCCAGCTGGCCGACCTTGCCCTTGAGCATGCGTCTGATTTATCTGATAATGCGAATCAAATTAGCCATGTAGATTCAAAGGGAAGGAATTTTGCCCAGCGGATGAAGATGGGTGGGGTTACTAAATGTGCTGCTGAGAACATCTACACAGGGAAAAACGATGGCTTACTGGCTTTGATTATGCTCATGTTGGATATAGGTTTAGAGTCGGCTGGACATAGAAAGAATATCCTCAACCCCAATTTGGTGAACATGGGACTATCTGTGCGTCCCGATAAAAATGGTGAAAGTATCATCTTGGTCCAAGTATTTGGATGTAACTAAAGTCGTATGTGTTCCACGTGGAACATTATTAATCGCTCATGAACTAGCGCTATAGCGTTCCACAAGCTTGTCACCCTCTTCTTCTTTATATATCTTTGCGCCATGTTTCCCAAGTATGATGTAATAGTGGTAGGTGCAGGTCATGCAGGCTGTGAGGCAGCCGCTGCCGCAGCAAATATGGGTAGTCGCGTGTTATTGGTCACCATGAACATGCAGACCATTGCCCAGATGAGTTGTAATCCAGCTATGGGAGGAATTGCGAAAGGTCAGATTGTACGAGAAATTGATGCCTTGGGAGGTTATTCTGGTATTGTTACCGACCTATCTATGATCCAGTTCAGGATGCTGAACAGGTCGAAGGGACCAGCTATGTGGAGTCCACGTGCCCAAAGCGACAGGATGTTGTTCTCTACGAAGTGGAGAGAAATGTTAGAGAATACACCCAACTTAGATTTTTACCAAGACATGGTACATGGCTTAATGGTAAAGGATGGAAGGGTTAAGGGGGTTATCACTGGAATGGGAAATGAGATAGAGGCGAAGGCTGTGGTATTGACCAATGGAACTTTTTTAAATGGAGTAATTCATGTTGGGGAGAAGACATTTGGTGGAGGAAGGATGGCAGAGCGTTCTGCGCATGGTATTACTGAGCAATTGGTGGAATTAGGCTTTGAGAGCGATCGATTGAAGACGGGAACGCCTCCAAGGATAGATGGAAGAAGTTTAGATTACAGCAAGATGGAGGAGCAGAAGGGAGATGAGGAGATGACTGGTTTCAGTTATATGGATTTGGATAAGATTAAGCCAGAACAGCAAAGAAGTTGCTGGATTGCTTATACTAGTCAGGAGGTTCATGATACTTTAAAGACAGGTTTCGATAGGAGTCCCATGTTTGCGGGTAGAATTGAGGGAACCGGACCCAGGTATTGTCCTAGTATTGAAGATAAAATCAACCGATTTGCTGATCGTGAACGCCACCAGCTCTTTGTAGAGCCCGAAGGATGGAACACAGTAGAGATTTATTTGAATGGTTTTTCAACATCTCTTCCAGAAGACGTTCAGTATCAAGCACTTATAAAAATTCCTGGCTTTGAAAACGTTAGAATGTTCAGACCAGGCTATGCGATTGAATACGATTATTTTCCGCCGCATCAATTGCATTATTCATTGGAAACCAAGCACTTAGGTGGACTGTTTTTTGCGGGTCAAATTAATGGAACC
>JBDLUR010000131.1:0-4513 GCA_039805205.1 Bacteroidota bacterium | reverse complement strand
AATTGATAAGGCTGAAGATAGTCGTCATTATAATGCCAAACATCCAATTTAACCAGATCCATCTCAACTAGACTGGTATCTTTGATTGACTTCACAGGCGCAGTTCCTAGAAATAATCGTTTGCCTGACTTGCTAAAATTGGGAGTATAATTTTCATTGATTGTCCAGTTGACTTTCATTCCCACAGTAAACCGATCAGCAAGGGCTGAAGCAGCTGAATCACCATTTTTCCAATACCAAAGTTTATAGAACTTTTGAGGCGACTTAAACGCTGAATCTCTCTCTGCCAGAAAAGCAATTTGATAACCATCATCATCGATTGTATATCCTTTGAAATCATTACCCCCTAACAACAAAGTATCCAATCTATTTTCAAGTGTCCTCCAAATAGCAACAAGCGGCTTTCGTTGTTTATTATTTTTACTGGCAGAAGACTCCATCAATAAAATCTTTCCATTGTCACTCCAGTAGTATTCACTCGTAAAAGGAAAGACTATCTGTTTGTTATTGGATAAACTCATGAGCACCAAATCTGATCCTTCTTGGATATTTTGACCGGTGGGTTCATCACCTTCTGCATCAAGAAAAATTTCATCATCTAAAGATGAAACATCATCTTGTTCACCCTTAGCACTTAATTTTCTTTTTTGTTTTTTATCAGGTTGTTGTTCAATCAACAATGGTGGTTGAACTTTTATCGAATCTGCCTTAGTTTTTACAGAATCTTTAGGTTGAACTTTTAAAACAGAATCAACTGATTTTTTTGATTTTAAAAAAGCCAAAAAACCAGCTGCATCTTTAGGCAATTTATAAGAGGTAATATCTGAAATTTTATTTACACTTTTAGCAGCTAGATTGAAAATAGCTAGAGAATCTTTAGGCTGTTCCTCTGGCTTTTTTTTCTTGATTTTTGCATTTCGGGTATCAAGATAAGTCGGCTTAATTTTGAAAATCAAGTACAAGTTGTCTTCAGTAAAGGAAAGATTATAACCTCTTGAAAAGAATTGCGTAAACGACGAATCAGTTCGTTGAACTACCAACATACCATCACCTTCCTGAACGTCAATCGTATATGCTACCCACTGACCATCTCCAGAAATTTTTCTTTCTCCAATCGACTGCCATCCATCATACACCGAATGATCCAGGACTTTCTTTTGTGAGAAACTGAAAAGCGTTATGAATAAAACTGGGAATAGCAATAAGATCCGCTTCATGAAAATGATTTTGATGAAAATAATAAATTGTAACTGATTTCCGATCTAATATAATGAATCAATTTCCTCTTGTTTTCCATACACGGGCACTTTGCAGAACAACAGTCAAAAAGATGATGAAAAGTCCTACATAAAAGGAAAGTCCGAGTTCCATGTGCTCCTTATAAATCACAAATGCCAGCACAATACCATAAACAGGTTCAAGGTTGTAACTCAGGTTGACTGTAAACGGAGATATTTTTTTCAATGCACGAATAGAGAGATTAAATGCCAATACGGTACACAATAAACTCAAGACGAGAAGCCATAAAAAATCTGAGACATCTGGCAGAAAGCTTGAAAATGAAACAAATTGTAGATAAAAGGGTAAAATAAAATTGAGCGATAACCAGCCACCTCCTAATTCATAAAAGGTTATGATATGTGCATCGTGCTTATCTACATACTTTTTATTAAGAATGGTAAAGGTTGCGCCAAGTATTGAAGAAATGATACCATATAAAATACCTAATCTAAATCCCTGATCAAAATGAAAAATAAGATAAACACCCAGAATCACCATTAAGCCTAAAAGAACTTCCATCAAGTCCATTTTTCTTTTTGATATCCAAGGATCTAGAAACGAAGAAAAGAATCCCATTGTAGAAAAACAGACCAAGGATACTGACACGTTAGCGTACTTGACACTTCCATAAAAAAATACCCAATGTAAGGCCACAATTGCACCTATGCCAATGAGCGGAAGTGATTGGCGCCAAGGCAGAAATTTTATTTTTTTTGTGAAAAGAGATAAAGCCAACAAAAACAAAGCAGAAAAAAACATCCTGTACCAAACAAGTAATCCCTCATTGATGGTAATCAAACGACCTAGTACACCGGTAAAGCCTGCTAAGAAAATAGCAGCATGTAATTGAAGGAAGGCTTTTTTCATGTATTAAATGTGGTGATTAATTGTTCTTGACTCGCTTTACATATTTACCCAAAAGGAATTGTTTTTGTAAAGTCAGTACGCCTCTAATACCTTCTTTGATAATACCCTTAGTCATTTTTGAAGAACCAAATGCTCTGTCTTTGAAGACTATGGGTACTTCAGCTATTTTAAATCCAAGTTTCCAAGCTGCGAATTTCATTTCAATTTGAAAAGCATAACCAATAGACTTTATCTCAGACAATTTCATGGCTGCTAGTACGTCTCTCTTATAACATACAAATCCGGCAGTTGGATCATGTACTGGAATCCACGTAATTAATCTACTGTAGAGCGCTCCTCCCATTGAAATAATCTTTCTCGACAAAGGCCAGTTCTCTAATTCACCTCCCTTTACGTATCTAGATCCAACGGCAACGTCTGCACCACCTTTTGTGCATGCAGCAAATAGTCGATTTAAATCATGCGGATCATGAGAAAAATCTGCATCCATTTCAAAGATAAAATCATATTGATGATCAAGCGCCCATTGAAATCCAGTGATATAGGCAGTGCCTAATCCTAGTTTTCCAGGACGTTGAATTAAAAATAGACGATCTTGATTTTGGACTTGAATTTGTTTTACAATATCGGCAGTCCCATCTGGAGAATTATCATCGATGATCAATACATGGAAACCCTGATTGAGATCAAAGATGGCTTTGAGAATCTGCTCAGCATTTTCTTTCTCCTTGTAGGTTGGTATAATGACTAACTTTTTCAATAGCAAAACTGACCGAATTGGTTTTATTTCTTGTTTTTAAGCATAGTTCGGTTGAAAATCTCAGTCAGCTTTAACTTGGTATGCAAAGCAAACTCACTCTTCATAACCCAGTCGTAATAGGTTGGTTCAGCTTTCAACACATCTTCTACAGCTTTCCCTTTGTGTTTTCCGAAATTAAATACTTCTCGACCATTTTCCATAGAGAACCTTCTGGCAAAATCCACAATTTCTTCAACTCCTATATACTTTACTACGGTATCAAGTGTATTACCCAATTGAGGATAACGTGCTACTTGCGCAGAAAAAACCTCCCATGTAGCACTGATGTCTGCCTCTGCGCTATGTGCATTAGAAAGCTCTTTTTCACAGTAGAATTTATAAGCAGCTGATAAGGTTCTAGGCTCAAGTATGTGATAAATCCTTTGCACATCCACCAGTTTTTTACCTTGTATATCGAAATCTAAACCTGCCCTTAAGAATTCTTCTGCCAACAAAGGCCAATCAAACTTATTTGAATTATATCCCCCTAAATCTGCTCCATCTAAGAATTGCCTGATCTCGTTAGCTATGTCTCTAAATTTAGGCGCATCCTTAACCATTTCATTGGTAATTCCGTGAATTTCAGCAACCTCTGCAGGGATTTGCATTTCTGGATTTACCAGTTTTCTTTTCATTTGTTTGGTACCATCTGGTTGGATTTTCAACATGGCAATTTCTACCACACGATCCGTAACAAGATTTAAGCCAGTAGTCTCTAGATCTAAAAAAACAATGGGTCTTTGGAGCTGAATATTCATAATCTCTGTTCTCAAGGCACAAGATAAGCTGAAAATGAATAATTAAACGGCGTTTTTTAAGCTGTAACCAGTTGTTTTTAAAATGTGAGCAATGCGTTAAAATCACGATTAGATTAAAAAAAGCTGTTTCAGAACTAAAAATCCAACTATTTCAGTTTTATATTTGAGTATCAAACCAAACCAATGAAAAAGAAGATCTATTTAATTCTCTTTTTAGCAGTAGTAGTATTTGCAAGTTCCTGCACAACAAGTCGCAGTTCAGCTGGTGGCGGTTGTTCAATGAATAGAAATTTAGTGGGTTATAAATAATCGGAATAGATTCAACAAAAAAGGGGCAATGCCCCTTTTTTTATTTATTTACAGTTAGTCTAGTTTTATTGATCAATAATCTTCCAAATTAAATGTTTTATGAAAAGATTAGAAAAGCTTTCAAAAATGAGTTTTACTAAACTGAAGTACATCTTCGGCCTGTCCTTAGCAGCTATAGTATTTACAATAACATCATCATTTAGCACAGCAGAAGATAACCCTGATGCCATTGTTGGTGTTTGGAAAACCGGTGAAGGAAACGCCTTAGTTCGTATATACAAAAACGGTGATACCTATCAGGGTAAAGTTGTTTGGCTAAAAGAACCCATTGACCCAGAAACTGGTAAGCCTAAAGTAGATAAGAATCATCCTGAAGAGGCTTCTCGCACTAGACCTGTACTTGGTTTAATAAATATCTGGGGATTTAAATTCATAGAGAAAAACAAATGGGACGAGGGCAATATTTATGACCCCAAAAATGGAAATACTTATTCTTGTA
>JBDLUR010000130.1:0-3392 GCA_039805205.1 Bacteroidota bacterium | reverse complement strand
CTGGTCAGGAAGGGCATATTTGTGAAGGCTGTGTAGAACATGCCAAAGAAATTGTATTTCAGGAAGTTGATAACAAACAAACATCGAACTCTGGATACAAACTAAAGATCAAGAAACCCGTTGATCTCAAAAAGAGCCTCGACGAATATGTTATTGGTCAGGACGAAGCCAAGAAAATACTTTCCGTGGCTGTATACAACCATTACAAGCGTTTAAATCAGAGCATTGACAAAACCAAGCGTTCTAAAAAAGAAGAGGAAGAAGATGAAGTAGAAATTGAAAAAAGCAATGTGATCATGGTTGGTGAAACCGGGACTGGCAAAACTTTGCTTGCAAAAACAATAGCTAAACTACTCAACGTTCCCTTTGCAATTGTAGATGCTACTGTATTCACCGAAGCTGGTTATGTTGGGGAAGATGTTGAAAGTATTCTTACTCGCCTACTTCAAGTATGTAACTACGATGTAAACGCGGCAGAAACGGGTATTGTTTACATCGACGAAATTGATAAAATAGCCAGAAAAAGTGATAACCCTTCTATTACAAGAGATGTGAGTGGCGAAGGTGTTCAGCAGGGACTTTTAAAGTTATTAGAAGGTACTGATGTGCTTGTGCCCCCACAAGGAGGCAGAAAGCATCCAGATCAAAAACTAACCAAAGTAAATACTCAGAATATTCTTTTTATCTGTGGTGGCGCATTCGATGGCGTTGATAAGATCATCGCAAGAAGAGTGAATACCAATTCAATCGGCTTCAACGTAAACAAGGGGTTACAGGAAGAGATGAAAAACAACCTCCTCAAATACGTTAACGCCCAAGATCTGAAATCATTTGGCTTGATACCTGAACTTTTAGGAAGATTACCAGTGGTCACCTATTTGGATCCTTTAGATGCAGAAACGCTTCGTTCAATCTTGGTGAAACCCAAGAATGCGTTGATGAAACAATACAAGAAATTATTTGAACTAGAAGGTATAGCCTTGAGTGTTGAAGATGAGGTGATTGATTTTATGGTACAGAAAGCCATGGAATTCAAATTAGGTGCAAGGGGTCTTCGTTCAATTTGTGAGAGTATGCTCACAGACGCTATGTTTGAACTTCCTTCTTCCAATAAAAAAGAATTCAAACTGACTGCAGCATACGCAAAACAGAAATTCGATCAATCTAAAATGAACGCGCTCAAGGTTGCCTAAACATGAAAGAATTGATTGATCAATTGATGAAAGAAGCTGGACTCACCGAAAAACAGTCGCTAGAAGCCATCCGCATCATCAAAGAGTTTGCTAAAAGGAAATTCCCAGTATTTGGTGGCGCCATTGATAAACTATTCGACAAGTATGCCCCAAAACAGGAAGATGACTTTCTAGATTAATGTCCATAAGACAAATAAGGCGCAAGTTTATCCAATACCGACTTATCTATTTCTTCTACTTTTTCTAAGGACGTAAGGTCAGAAAAATCACCATGGACTTTCCTATATGCCAATACAAGTTTTATAAAGCTATTATTGGAATAGGGATGTTTTCGTAAATCTACATACTCCGCTTTGTTGATATCAATTTGATGAGGCTTAAAGTCCTTTGCAATTTTCAAGAAGGAGTAAATAATTTGATAAGTTGAATCTGATAAACCATAAACTTCTTTCAACTGCGACAATTGTATGAACCCTCCTAAGCGATCTCTGTAGCGTACAATTCTAGATGATAACTTTTCACCTATGGCTGGAAGCTTCTCGAGCTCAAGACTGTCGATTTCATTGATATCGAGCAAGATTATCTGTTTTGACTTTACCCCACTACCATTTCGGTTTTTATCTAAAGGTGTTTGAACACTCCAATTTGAATACTTGGCTTTGTTGTAGGCCGTCTGCTTTTTGATCAATTGTTCTCTTGCACTGTCAATTTGTACATAAGTAATCTGAAGCACATCTTCTATCCTATCATCAGTTGCAAAAAAGAAAGGAATAGCCCAAACCATAAGTGTTACAAAAGATAAGATATAAATACCCCATCTTTCTTTTTTTGAAAAAACAAAATATCCCTCTACAACATCTTTTATCTTCACCTCACAAAAATAAAATCAGTTGCAAATACTTGCTTGAGAAAAAAACGATTAAAATGGGGATTAATCTACCTGGATGACCAATCCATCATAGGCCAGAAACATACCTGCAGGTAGCTCTTTTGACACGTCTTCATGCAACCCCAATTGATGACTGATATGCGTAAAATAGGTTGTAGGTACTTGTAACTCTACTGACAGATCAATTGCTTCTTGTAAAGTGAAATGAGAGAGGTGTTTTTCTTTACGAAGTGCATTTAATACAAGCACTTTCGATCCTTTTATTTTTTGCTTCTCCTCTTCACTGATGTAATTAGCATCAGTGATATAGGTGAAGTCGCCAATACGATACCCCAATACATTCATATGGAGATGTTTTACTTGTATTGGCTGAAAATCAAGATCCCCTATGGAAAAAGATTCTTTATCCTTCACGTGCAACTCAAGGGATGGCACTCCGGGATATTTCTTATCAGCAAATGCATAATAAAAATCACGCTTAATTGCATCTGCAGTCTCCTTGCTTGCAAAAAGCGGCATCACACTTTGGTGGATAAAGTTGTATGCTTTTACATCATCTAATCCTGCAATATGATCTTTATGTGCATGAGTAAATACTACTCCATCTAATTGTTCAATATTTGAACGCAACATTTGATACCTGAAGTCTGGTGTAGTATCTATGACAACACTAGTAGAAGGTGTTTGAAGATGAATGCTACTACGTAATCTTTTGTCTTTGGAATCAACAGATTTGCATACGGTACATTTACAGGCTACCATGGGAACGCCACTACTGGTTCCGGTACCTAAAAATTCAATGGTTAATCCCAAGTAGTGAGTTTATTAAATGAACTAAATTGCTTCTTCTGTTTCAGCAAGCGCTTCAGGCTTGGTAATTACTTCTTCATAAAATTTCCTGCTCTCTACACTGATATGATCAATCTCAATTTTTAAAACTGGGATTAGATCAATCAAGGTATTGATTCTACCCTCGGTTTGTAAAAACTTATTTAATACAACTACTTTCTTTGATTCTAATATACAGTATCCACTTTGAAAAGTACCACGTTCGTATCGCAGGATATAACCAGCTTCGGAAATGATCTTCTCCAACTTCTCAAGAAAGGCAGGTGTGAATTTCAGCTTCATGGATCATTTTTTACAAATTTACTGAATGGGCATTTTCTTCATCATGAGCACCATGATTAGTTGTGAACATTTTTACTAATTATTGTGAATAATCCTACCCTTGTTTGCTCTCTAATCTTACTACCGGAACAATCATTTCTTCCATAGAAATACCCCCATGCTGAAAAGTATTTTTATAC
>JBDLUR010000129.1:0-3977 GCA_039805205.1 Bacteroidota bacterium | reverse complement strand
CGATCAGATGTAAAAAAACTATTGTGCTTGGCCACAAATCCATCCAGAATATCAAAACCAATATTGTGCCGAGTATGCGCATACTCAGCTCCAATATTACCCAATCCAACAATTAAAAATTTGTCCATAAAAAAAGCCCCATGTTGATCATGGGGCTATAAAGATAAAACTTTGGTCTTATTTCTTTGCAGGGCCTGATGCTGCTTCTTCCTGCTTCAACTGACGTGTCATGGTTACTGAAGCCATTGGAATACGAGGCGAGTTCATGATTTCGAGATTGTCCGCTTTGATATCTTGAACACGGATGTTTTGGTTCAATTCCAAATTGGTCAAATCAACTTCAATGTTTTCTCTTAAATCTTTAGGAAGACATTTCACTTTAACCGACTTCAATCTCAATTCCAACTTACCACCAGCTTTCACACCAGCAGCTGTTCCAACGAATTTCAATGGAATAGTAGCAGTTACTTTTTTGTCTTCAACTAGTTCCAAAAGATCCAAGTGAGTCAATGAATCTGATACTTTGTCAAATTGCAGATCCTTCAAAATGCAAGTGTAAGATTTACCATCAATTTGCATTTTCACCAACTGGAAGTCAGGTGTATATACAAATGGTTTAAGGGCAAGTGATTTAGCTGCAAAGTTAATCTCTTGAGCACCCCCGTAAATTACACCAGGTACAAGGCCTTGAGAGCGAAGCTGGCGGGTGGCTGATTTGCCAGTTGCGGTCCTCAATTGTCCTTCGATTGTAATTGTTTTCATTATATAGTGTTTAAAAATGACGTTGTTGAACCCTCTTACTTATTCCTCATTTGTGAGTGGATAAATAAGCTGGTTATACTTTGGTTTTCATAGGCATTTTTGATGGCCGAAGCGAAAAGGTCAGCTACACTCAAGACCTTTAATTTAGAGGATTGTCCCCTTAAAGGAATCGTGTCGCAAACCACCAATTCTTCCATTACACTGTTCTCAATATTCACATAGGCATTTCCACTCAGGACAGGATGCGTACAAAGAGCTCTTACGCTGCGTGCCCCTTTGTCTTTCAACAGTTTAGCTGCTTTTGACAAGGTTCCTGCGGTGTCACAGATATCATCAATCAAGACAATGTCTCTGTCCGCCACTTCCCCGATAACTACCATACTAGCGATTTCATTCGCCCTCTTTCTGTGCTTGTCACAAATCACCATTTCAACGTTGAAATAGCTAGCAACTTCACGGATTCTGTTCGCACTTCCCACGTCGGGGGCCGCAAAGGTAAGGTTTTCGAGCTGAAGATCGCGTATATAAGGGATAAAAATTGCCGAACTATCGAGGTGATCCACTGGAATATCGAAATAACCCTGGATCTGAGGAGCATGCAAATCCATGGTAATTACCCTGTCGGCACCAGCCGCTGTCAGGATGTTAGCAACCATCTTAGACCCTATCGCTACCCTTGGCTTATCTTTTCTATCCTGACGGGCATAGCCATAATAAGGCATTACTGCAATAATCTTATAGGCAGAAGCACGTTTTGCTGCATCGATCATTAACAGCAATTCCATGAGATTATCCCCCGGTGCAAACGTGCTTTGCACAAGGAAAACATAATCTCCTCGAATACTTTCGAGGAAAATTGGTTGGATTTCACCGTCGCTAAATTTCTGAATGCTGATTTTTCCGAGTGATCCACCATATGCGGTGGCAATCTTTTCGGCCAGGTATTGTGAGCTGGTTCCTGAGAAAATTTTACAAGATGGGCCTACGCGTTGCATAATAAAAAAATGTGCGACGAAGATAATGAAAGTTGTGAACAGGGAATTGGACGTGTATAAGTGATGAACATCTTTTGAAAAACTGTTGAAAAATGAACAAAACACAGATAAAAAATTGGAACCCAGATGACCGGCCAAGAGAAAAATTAAGGGGGAAAGGTCCATTGCAACTGACCGACAGTGAGTTGTTGGCGATCTTGATTCAGAATGGCACCAAAAATCTATCAGCCATGGAACTAGCGAAGCAACTGCTCGATCGCTGCAGCCATCATTTAGGTGCATTAGCTAGATTATCAACACGAGAACTCATGAAAACCCATGGCATAGGCATGGCCAAGGCAGTCGCCATACAAGCTGCCTTAGAACTCGGCAGAAGACGCCAGGCTGCAGAGCACCTACAAACAGAAAGCATCACCAGCAGCAACGCTGTTGCACGCTTCTTGCAAGCAAAACTAATGGACCTCTCTCACGAAGTTTTTGCCGTCCTGTTCCTCAACCGCGCACACAAAATCAAGCATTTTGAAATCATCAGCTCAGGAGGAATGACAGGTACAATTGCAGACCCACGCATCATCTTAAAAAAAGCATTAGAAGAAGAAGCCGTCAGCATCATTCTCTGTCACAACCATCCTTCTGGTAACTTAAAACCATCCAAAGCTGATGAAGAGATCACTTTCAAAATTAGAAATGCTGCAAAGTTTTTTGACATTCAAGTGTTAGATCACATCATCGTTAGCACGGAAGGTTATTTTAGCTTTGCAGATGATGGGATGATGTAAGTTTTATTGCTGACGAATGACAGTCGCTTTCCTATCGCAATGCAAATATTTTGAGTTAATTTAGACCCGTTATAACATCTATACATTTTACAAACTCTACTATGCATAGCGAACATATCGATCCACAGATTTTTACCGACAACAGAAAAAGATTTATGGCAGCCATGGAAAAAAACAGCATTGCTATTTTCAACAGCAATGATGAAATCCCTTCCAATGGTGATGCACTCTATCCTTATAAACAAAATACAGATTTGTACTGGCTCACAGGTATTAGACAAGAAGACACCATGCTTGTGCTTTTTCCAGATCATCCGGATAAAAAATACAGAGAAGTATTGGTCTTGGTAAGACCCAACGAATTGAAAGAAAAGTGGGATGGCAAAAGACATCGCGCCAATGAAGCCACTGCCCTATCGGGTATTCAAACAATAGTTTGGTTAGATGTTCTAGATGGTTTACTTCAGCCGATGATCCATCTTGCAGATAACATTTATTTGAACACCAATGAAAATGACCGCAAAGCCAACCTACTTGCTGTAAGAGATTACCGCTATGCACAAGAAATGAAAGCACGTTATCCTTTGCACAACTATAAACGTGCTGCAAAAATCATGAGGGACTTGAGAGCAATTAAATCTCCCCTTGAGGTGGCTGTCTTGCAGCAAGCTATTGATATCACGGAAAAGACATTCAGAAGATTATTGAAATTTATTAAACCTGGTGTTTGGGAAAATCAAATTGAAGCTGAAATTTATCATGAGTTCATGATGAACCGTTCAGCTGGACCAGCATATACTTCAATTATTGCTGGTGGCGATAGAGCTAGAACACTACACTATATTGCCAACAACCAACAATGCAAAGATGGTGAATTGGTTTTGATGGATTTTGGTGCTGAGTATGGGGGATATTGCGCAGATTTAACGAGAACTGTGCCGGTGAATGGGAAGTTCACAAAAAGGCAAAAAGAAGTCTACAATGCTTGCCTACATTTACATGATTATGCAAAAAGTTTATTGAAGCCCGGCATTACCATCAATAAGTACACCGACATGGTAGGTGATGAGGCATCAAAAACTTTCTTAAAAATTGGATTGATCAGCAAGGCTGATGTTAAAAATGAAACACCGGATAACAGAGCGTATAGAAAGTATCTCTATCATGGTATTTCACACCATTTGGGTATTGATGTACACGACTTAGGCACCAAGACAGAACCTATTAAAGCTGGCATGGTATTTACTGTTGAGCCTGGTATCTATATTGAGGAAGAAAAAATGGGTGTACGCATCGAAAACAATATTTGGATAACCAAAACAGGCAATAAAGACTTATTTAAAAACATCCCTATCAAAGCAGAAGAGATTGAGCAATTGATGAAAAAATAAGCATGAAACAAATTCCAAACTTATTTACACTCCTCAACCTGTGCATGGGC
>JBDLUR010000128.1:0-4929 GCA_039805205.1 Bacteroidota bacterium | reverse complement strand
AATTGCAGGCTTCACTAGATGAGCTCGTAAATAAATCAATCCCAGTTTTGGAAAAAGTATTTACGCACTATGATCCAATGGGCAAATTGAAAGTGAGTGAGCGTTCTAATTTCAAATCAGCATGTACTTTGCTTAACTATTGCTACGACAAAAAGAAGGACAAAGCCAAAGCAGATTTTTACCAAAAGAAATACGATGATGCTGATACAGCACATCAATAACTATTAAGATTACATTATATAAAGAGAGAAGCCAAAAACTTCTCTCTTTTTTTAAATACTATAGCATATGTCATTACAACTAGGCCGTCAAGTATTTGGAGATCCTAAGAACATTGGAAATGTATTTTCAAAAGAGGAAGTATTTGATCTATTGAACCAATGGGTTTTAAACGACCGACTGAAATTGCATATGATTCAGGTAGGGGGACTTATGCAGTCGTGGGCAGTAGAAAAAGAGGGTCTCGATGAAGTTCAGGCCTGGAAATGGCATATGGCGGGTTTATTGCATGATGCGGATTGGGATCAGTGGCCCGACCAGCATTGTAAGAAAATCATCGAATACCTGGAAGAAAAGCAGGTTTGTCCGGAGATCATCCGTGCCATAGCATCACATGGTCATGTACATTTTGGCGTAATTCCAGAAAGCAGGATGGATCAAATGCTTTATGCCTTCGACGAATTATCCGGATTGATACATGCATATTCCTTAATGCGTCCAAATGGATATGAAGGCATGGAACTCAAGGGAGCAATGAAAAGAATCAAAGAAAAGACCTTTGCGGCTAATGTTAGTCGAGATGATATACACGACGCTTGCCAAAGAGCAGGCATAGAACTCAATGATTTGATCAGTTTCATTATTAGTCACCAAGCGGCTTATCAGCTGATTTAGGCCTGCATGCCGGTAGGCAGGGAACAGAGATTAGGGATTTGGGAATAACAGACCAATCCAGCAAATCATCAATCAAAGATTAAGACAACAGAAAGAGACAAGATTTGATAGAATTACTTACTTAACATAATATAAATTATAAGTTGAAATATTAG
This sequence comes from Bacteroidota bacterium, assembly GCA_039805205.1. GTDB lineage: Bacteria > Bacteroidota > Bacteroidia > Chitinophagales > Chitinophagaceae > Pollutibacter. The sequence goes on along the minus strand of JBDLUR010000128.1, from coordinate 3,880 downwards.
CTTTTATGAGGGGAAATTAAACTCAATTGAATTAAATTGTAGCATAAACGATTGCTAATGATTCGCAGAGACTTTTTAAAGAACTCCCTATTAACCTTACCTGTAATTTCTTCAGCACCAAGTTCAATCAGCGAACATTCTGGTGCAAAACCATTGGTGGTTTCCACGTGGGATTTTGGGAAAGCTGCCAATGCCGAAGCATGGAAAATTTTAATTAACAAAGGCCGTGCGTTAGATGCAATTGAACAAGGCGCTCGGGTTACCGAAGCTGACGAAAGCAATAAAACAGTTGGTTACGGCGGTTATCCAGATCGTGATGGTCGTGTAACACTTGACGCCTGTATTATGGATGAAAATGGAAATTGTGGCTCGGTCATGTGCCTGGAGCATATTATGCATCCGATTTCCGTAGCACGTCTTGTTATGGAAAAAACCCCTCATGTGATCTTGGTCGGTGAAGGTGCATTGCAATTTGCCCTGGCCAATGGCTTCAAAAAGGAGAATTTACTCACCCCAGATAGCGAGCTCGCCTGGAAAGAATGGCTGAAAAAGTCGCAGTACAACCCCATAATGAACATTGAAAACAAATCCTATAACCAAAATCAACCTGCCCCTGAATTCTTTCCCGGCTCAATCGACAACCATGATACCATCGGTATGTTGGCTTTAGACGCCCAAGGAAACCTAAGCGGTGGATGTACAACCAGCGGGATGGCCTTCAAAATGCATGGTCGCGTTGGTGACTCACCTGTGATTGGTGCAGGATTATTTGTGGACAATGAAATTGGTGCTGCTACCTCAACTGGTGTTGGAGAAGAAGTTATAAAATGCGTTGGTTCTCATTTAGTTGTAGAATATATGAGACAAGGCTATTCTCCACGAGAAGCCTGCAAAAAAGTAGTAGAACGTATCGCCAAAAGAGATCCTGAAAAAGCCAAGAATATCCAGATCGGTTTTCTAGCCATCGATAAAAATGGCAATTACGGAGCCTATGCGCTACAGAAAGGATTCTCTTATGCAGTAAAATCAGACAAAGAAGAAATCGTTATACCTGGAGAAAGTTATTTCAATTAATATGTCTTACGAACTGGAAATCATTGGTTTTGATATAGCTTCCTGTAGTATTGCTCAAGCTATGGGAGCCTCAAGAATTGAGCTTTGTGCCAATCCGGAAGAGGGTGGCACTACCCCATCATTTGGCATGATTGAACAGGCTAAAAAAACATGTTCAATTCCTGTTTTTCCCATCATCAGACCTCGAGGAGGAGACTTTCTTTACTCAAAAGAAGAGTTTGAGGCCATGAAAACCGACATAAAAAATTGTTTATCAATCGGTTGTGAAGGCGTGGTTGTGGGTATGCTCATGGCCAATGGTCAGATCGATGAGCAAAGAACCGGTGAATTGCTTACTGTTGCTGGAAACATGGAGGTGACTTTTCACAGAGCATTTGACAGGGTTATAGACCCACAAGAAGCATTAGAAAAAATAATTGCAATCGGTTGTAAAAGAATACTTACTAGCGGTTTACATAAATCAGCACTTGAGGGTAAACTAATACTTAAGCAACTCATTGAGCAGGCTGCTGGAAGGATAGAAATCATGCTTGGGTCTGGCGTAAGAGCAAACAATGTGGTTGAGCTGGCAGTCGGCACCGGAGCTAGGGCCTTCCACAGTTCTGCCAGGATGCAAATAACATCCAAAATGAAGTACAACAACCCCAAGATGGCAGAAGAACTAAAGCATGCCAGTTTGGATGCCGAGGAAGTAAAAAAATTAAAAGAGCAACTCGACCAATATTTTAATCCCAAGCCATGAGAAAAATGTATCAATCAAGGATTTTACTTACAGTTATGGTTATCCTGTTGGTTGGAGGTATCTACTTGTATTTTTTCACCCAAGACCCGATTGATTACAATGCCCAGGTAAAACCCATAATCAACCAAAAGTGTATTTCTTGTCATGGTGGGGTTAAGAAAAAAGGTGGGTTCAGCTTATTGTTCAGAGAGGAGGCAATCTCTCCCACTGAATCCGGACATCCTGCTATCATACCAGGCGATGCTAAAAACAGTGATTTCATCAAAAGACTTCATTCCACCGATCCGGAAGAAAGGATGCCTTATCAGGAAGAAGCACTGACTGACGATGAAATTAAGATTTTGACGAGATGGGTGGATGAAGGAGCAAAATTTGAAACACATTGGTCGTATCTCCCTGTAAAAGCCCCAAAGATACCAGGAGGTGGAATTTTTAGTTGGTTCTCCGAAAAGGATGGCAATGATATCGACCGTTTTATTGATGAAAAACTGGATGAAATAGATTTAGCAAGGTCTAAACAGGCTGAGAAGGAAGTCCTGCTCAGAAGAGTGTCGCTCGACTTAATTGGCATACCAGCACCAGCAGATATCAAAAAAAAATACCTAGAAGATAATTCTGATCAGGCCTATGAGAAATTGGTAGATGCGCTTTTAGCTACTCCTCAATTTGGAGAAAGATGGACTGCTTTGTGGATGGATTTGGCCAGATATGCGGATACAAAAGGCTATGAAAGAGACTATATCAGATCGATTTGGCGCTACCGTGATTGGTTGATAAAGGCTTTTAATGAGGATAAACCCTATGATCAATTTATAATCGAACAGCTGGCAGGTGATTTATTACCCAATCCTTCTGATGAACAATTTATCGCGACAGCCTTCCATAGGAATACAATGAATAATGATGAAGGCGGAACAGATAATGAAGAATTCAGGGTTGCTGCAATTTTAGACAGAGTCAATACTACTTGGGAAGCACTCATGGGTACTAGCTTTGCTTGTGTGCAATGTCATAGTCATCCTTATGATCCGTTTACCCATGAAGAATATTACAAGTTCATGGCATTCTTCAATAATTCAAAGGATGAAGACACCTACGATGAATATCCTTTGCTAAGAGAATTCAGAAACGACAGTAAACTTAAATATGATAACTTATTGAACTGGCTAGGTAAGCACGCAGATAAAAATACTGTTGCGTTTTATCAGCGTTTACTCAAAACAGGACAACAATGTATCAATAGTATTACAGTCGACTCGATGTACAATGCAGCACTAGAGGATACCAAATCACTTCGTTTTAGAAAAAACTCCCTGGCGAAATTTGGTCAACGCGATTGCACCAATAAACCAAACTTACTCATCAGACTTAAATCTTTTGTAGACAATGGTATTTTGAAATTGTATGTTGATAACCCCAACTCAAAACCTGTTGCTAGCATTACTATCAACAAAACAAAAAAGGATTGGGATTTGATCAACTTTAAGTTAGATGAAAAGCTGACAGGCAAACACGATTTTTATTTTAGGTACGAGAATCCATCGCTAAAAAAAGAAAAAGATTTTGGTCCACTTGTAGATTGGCTTGTATTTACTCCTGTATTCCCTAAACAAAATTCAGCTGAAGGATTAGCATACCATAACGACTTTCTTGAATTATTAAATCTTCCAGATGCTGAATTCACACCCATCATGTCTGATAATCCAGATTACATGAAGCGAAAAACTTTTGTTTTTGAAAGAGGAAATTGGATGATCAAGACCAAAGAAGTTGAGCCAGGAATACCTGCACTTTTTGTAGGCAATAATCAATCATACAACTCAAGATTAAAATTGGCAGAATGGATGACGGATAAACAAAACCCATTGACCGCCCGTACCATGGTCAATCGTTTGTGGGAACAATTATTCGGACAAGGATTAGTAGAAACGCTTGAAGATTTGGGATCACAAGGCATTGCGCCAACGCATCCTGAGTTGTTGGATTATCTTGCTTTTACCTTCATGGAAGAAGATAAATGGAGCATTAAAAAAACATTGAAGCGCATGGTGCTTTCCAGTACCT
>JBDLUR010000127.1:0-9254 GCA_039805205.1 Bacteroidota bacterium | reverse complement strand
TTGAAACGAAGGAAAACAACAAAAGACTGGTCAAGAGTTTATTGGCAATTCTTTTCATCATTGGTTTTTAAAATCAGTAAAAGGAAATTGGGTAGAATTGTATCTATATCAACCAGTTTAGTAATGCTAAATTATGAAATTTAGTTTTAAAGTAAGATGAGCTTATGCAGCTTTGTGGTAATATCACCTGTTTTTGCTTTGATACTAAATCTTGAAAAATAGAAACCCGGCTGGGGTCTTTTTCCGTTTTCATCTTGCCCATTCCAAATCATTTCCATAAAACGTAAACCCGATTGGTTTATTGTTTCTGTCAGTCTCTTGATCGGCTTTCCTTCCAATGTGAATATGTCGAGTTGAACATATGCTCCTTCAGTTTGACCATTAAGTTGTACTGCAAAAATTGTCGACTGACTAAATGGATTGGGGAAATTATAAAATTGATCGACTATAATTTTTTTCTGAACCACCACTTTAAAATCAGCTACTGCTATTGATGAGTTGTTAAATACATCCCAAGCTTTTAACTCAATTTTATGAACTCCTTCTTTCAGTTTGGGAAGCTGAAAACGGATTTCGCCTGCTTTTGTGTCAGCAAGTACGGGCTGGAAATAGTCGTTCAATGTAATTGAATTTGCATAATCGCCATCGATAACAAGTCGTATTTCATGCCCAATGCCAAAGCGACCAAGATAGATTCCGCTTTGATCAGCCAGCTTAACAATTAAAGTGGGCGTTTCATTTACTTGTCCTCCATTTTTAAAATTCTCATTATTAAGATATAGCTGAATATCCGGACCAGCCTTGTCGTTTGCTACCTGACCACCAAAACCTCCTGCAACAATTGACTCATCTACCCCTTGCGCATCTCTTTTACCATCTTCAGCATAGTAACTGATTCGCGCTTTGCCATACTCTAAACGAATATCACTCGGAACAATAAAATCAAAAGAAAATTTTCCTGACTGTACTTGTGCCTTACCTTGGTAAATCAAATTATCAAATACCTTGAAACTCCTAACACTGCTTTGCGGATCATTGGCCAGTGTTTGATAATCGGTTGATTTATCGTGTACACTAACATAAATTCTTCCGTTGAAATCACTAACCATGCTACCATTGGGTGCCATCACTTCCCCTTGAATAGTATAACGGTTTAAGGCTCTAAGTGTATCCCCTACTAACCCTGTTTGTGCATTGGTTAATTTAGTAGTTACTACTGTATACTCCGGCATCAATAGTTTCATAGAAGGGTCACCAAGCATGGCAAACTTTCTTGCATTGATAAAATCTCCTGATGCATTAACCGTATTGTTTTTTGCTTGTAACCAAGCTTCCCCTAAAGTTGGATATAACCCTTCGGTATTTTTTTGTAACAAAGATTGAAGAAAATTATTGTTCATCAACTTATTGCTAGAAGCAAAGACCAAACGAGTGGTAGTCATGAGACCAATTGCTCCATTGCTTCGCCCTAAAAATAAATCTTCACCAATTGAAAATTGAGCAGGATTATCAAATGGTGCGAAATCACAAGTTGCTGTTACATACAAAGGCAATCGCTTCTGGTTGTTCCAAGTTGGAATCATTTCTTTTTCAAGAATGGCCTCTTGTGCTAAGCGCACATTACCTCCATGACCGCTATAGTTCCAAACAAGTGTACCCTGGTTCATCCCTTTGTTTATACTAGCATTCACATCGGGGTAACGGCTACCACCTGTTCCGCTGCCTTGCTCAAACGCGTCCAAATAAATTTTATTCAAATTCCAAACCGATTGCCCTTCTTCAACCAAAGCCGCATGGGCTTCAGCATCTTTAAGATGTAAGTCGAAATCTTCATCATCTGCCACCAAGGTTATTTCATTTCTCCAAGGACCAAAATCTGACTGTATTTGATAATTGATGATTTTATCAACTGCAATTTTTGCCTGTGCGATAGTTCTCACAGGAATCCTTCCCACAGCAAGATCAAGCATGGGTGATGGTAGATTGGTATTGATATCATCTTCATCATCTAGATACCCAAAAAAATCATCACTCACATACGATGTTAATGGATCAAGTGAAGAAGCACTTTGATAAGATGGAATCAAATTTTTCTTATCCCTTTCCTGCTCTTTGAATTTATAAGAGGTGCCGCCAAACAACAATAGATATTTAGGACGATTCGCAAAATTGTCTCCCGCCCTATCATAAAGCATTTTCAAAAAATTCCTAATTGCTGAAGGATCTGTACTTCCCGAAGAAAATTCATTGTAAATACTTATTGGATCAATCACAAAAACACGAAGACCAGATTTGGATTGTCTGAACTGAGCAAGTCGCTTTGCTTCTGTGAGCATAATAGGATCTGCAACAATAACCATGTCATAAAACCCCTCACCATGAAGATTTTGGTTAGCAACATTACCTATCAAAACAGGTTGCTTAGTCAACTGAGGATCGAAAGCGATGTACTCTCTTACAACACTGGCATCGTCTGAGAACCGATACTGATTGGCTGCAAATTCTGTTTTCAACTTAAAGTATTCTCCATTTTTGGTCACTTCCCAAATTGTAAGATTTGGATTTGTTGAAGCCAAACTAAATCTAGCTATTTGATTAGGCCCAACAACATGGGGGTCTCTGAAGGACAGAAAAGAATCATTGCTTTGCTTTAATGTTTTTCGAAATACGATGTCAAACCAATTCAACCATGCTTGAGCGCTAGCACTTCCTGGCGTGAAATCATACCTCACAGAAAGTGCATTGGCGTCAATCGTTCCGTTAATAGTATGTCGACTAACATTAGCAATAGGCTCAAGCAAGGTACCTATTGCTGCAGGCGTAGTATGTTGAAACAAAGATTTTCCATTGATGGCTACGTTCAGTTTATTTGGGTTATTAAAACTACGTCCGACTACTTCACTAGTGAAATCAAATCGACTTCCAATAATGGCGCCTTCAGTTACAACCTGAAAAGTTCTAGAAACTGGATACTCGTTACCAAATGTTTCACCATACCACTCCTTTCCACTGTTTAAAAAATTAAAAGAATCACGCTCAAAACGAATATGCTCAGTGAATTGGTTGGTTATTACAGTAGGAAGATCAGGTATTACTTTTTCAGCTAATCTGAGTCCGGGTGCTACCCCAACCTCAATAAAATAATGGGCAATATCTGTGTAAGGATTTTTCAGGTACTCAAACTGCTGTGAAGAGCTGTTGTACAACCATTGGTCAGTCCCTGGAGCATAAAACAAGAAATAATCTTCTTTATCAAATACCCCATCTCCTCCATCCACAACCTCAATTTGAAGAGCTGTTAAATCATCAACTGTCTGTACCCTATTCGACTCCGGCAGAACAGTGCCCCCATGACCAAATAGCCGAATTGAAGATGAGTTAATTGGATTGGTAAAGCCTGCTTGGTTCAAAAAAGCTCCAGTTACCTTAAAAACCCCTTGTTGGTCGGTAGCCACCTTGATCCATTTTCCAGCTGACAGTACCGAGGAGGTTGCATAGTTTTTCTGACCCCTAGCAAATGGGGTAAGTGTTAAAACGGCTAAAAAAAGTACCCATCTTTTCATAAAGGCCTGTTAACAAATTTAGCATTTAGTAAACATAATTCTTGGCGTAAAGCATTGATTGGATTTAATTTAACACTTACATTTGTTCTTGTACCTACAAGTGCTTAAACAATAACCAAAGCACTTTCCCGTTTAGAAAACAGGATAAAAAATGTGTAAAGCATGAGAAATCTTTTGTACTTGTCATCTATCGCTCTTTTGTTCAGTGCTTGTAAAGGAGGCTTACCTTTTTCTAAGAAGAAGCATGAGACTTCAAGTGTTACTGGATGGAACTATAACGATAAAAACATGGGCGGATTCCAGAAGTCCCCTGTCCAGGAGCAATCAACCGGACCAGGTCTGGTATTTGTTCAGGGTGGAACTTTTACCATGGGTGCATCTGATGAGGATGTGATGGGCGATTGGAATAACGTACCAAGAAGAGTAACTGTATCATCCTTCTATATCGATAAATCTGAAGTAGCTAATATCCACTATCGTGAATATTTACATTGGATAGAAAGAACTTTCGATGATCCAATGTACGAGGCAGTAATCAATGCTGCTAAACCAGATACCTTGGTTTGGAGAAGTGAACTTTCTGCCAACGAGCCGCTTGTTGAAAATTATTTTAGACACCCCTCTTACAATAACTATCCAGTAGTGGGTGTAAGCTGGAGACAGGCTAACGACTTTTGTATTTGGAGAGGCAATAGAGTGAATGAATTAATTCTAGTTCAAAGAGGTTTGGTTAACCCTAACCAATTAAAAACAATTCAAGGACAGGCTGAAGAAAATTTCACTACAAAGTCTTATCTACTTGGACTGTACTCTGCGCAGCCAGCTAGACAAAAGAAAGCGGCGCTTGTTGACGAGAATGGTAGACCTAGAAATTATGTAAAAATTGAAGACGGTATTTTAATGCCTGATTATAGACTTCCAACCGAGGCAGAATGGGAATATGCAGCTTTAGGCTACATCAATCAGAATCCAAGCGTTAAGACCAGAGAAGGCAAACGCGGAGAAGAATTGATCATGAACAAGCAGGTTTATTCATGGTCTACTAACATCAATGGTGTTCGAGACAACCGCTTTGGCAGCTGGCAAGGTCGTTATATGGCGAACTTTAAACGTGGGACTGGTGACTATATGGGTATCGCTGGTGGCTTGAATGACAACTCTTCAATACCCGGACCAATCACAGCTTTTTATCCAAATGGCTTTGGCTTGTTTAATATGTCGGGTAACGTAAATGAGTGGGTAGCCGATGTTTACAGACCAATGTCGAGCAAAGATGTTGACGACTTCAACCCATATCGTGGTAATGTTTATACCAAATTATACAAAGACGAAAATGGTGAATACCAAAGAGATAGTCTAGGTAGAGTTAAAACCGTTGTTGTACCAGATGAAGAGGCTGCTAAACGCAGAAACTATCAGCGTGGTAATGTAATCAACTACATGGATGGAGATTCTACATCATTGGTTAGTTACGGTTATGGAATGACCACCTTAGTTAGTGATAAATCACGTGTATACAAAGGTGGAAGCTGGGATGATCGTGCTTATTGGTTGAGCCCAGGCACTCGTCGTTTCCTTGATGAAGACCAATCATCATCAACAATTGGATTCAGATGTGCAATGGATAGATTTGGTAGTCAAGAAGGAAATGGCTTCAGAAATGGAATGCATTTCAGTGCAAGAAGACAAAATGCGAGAAAGAATTAATCACTCAAATTATTAGTTTTAAAACCCCCTGCTTAGGGGGTTTTTTTATTAACTTACTTTCATAAAACAGGTTCATGACATTTCCTATACTATTTGGTATCATAGCTCTAATCATTATCATATCAAGAAGGCGTAGAATAGCCAACAGAAAAAACAACCAAGACCAAGGTTAGCAACCATTTATCCTGTAGTATTTTGGCACTATCTTTGCCACATGCAACTTGAAAAAATCTATGCTCTCTATCTTCAGCATCCTCAAGTTCAAACTGACACGAGGGCATTACAAAAAGGAGATTTATTTTTTGCACTAAAAGGCCCCAATTTTAATGGTAATCAATATGCTTCTACTGCACTATCAATGGGAGCCGCTGGAGTTGTTATTGATGAACCTATTGGCATTGAAGGAGAAAATATTTTCTTGGTTGAAGACACACTATCCGCACTGCAAGCATTAGCACTTCATCATAGAAAGCAGTTCAATATCCCATTTCTTGCCATTACAGGAAGCAATGGAAAAACAACTACCAAAGAGTTAATTCACGCCGTATTATCATCAACCTACAAAACATACACAACCAAGGGAAACCTCAACAACCATATAGGCGTGCCGCTTACCCTTCTTTCTATTCAGCATGATGCTGAAATGGCCATCATTGAAATGGGAGCCAATCACCAAAAAGAGATTGAAAGCTATTGCAAGATTGCTTTGCCAACACATGGCCTGATTACCAATTGCGGAAAAGCACACCTTGAGGGATTTGGAGGTGTTGAAGGAATTAGAAAGGGAAAAGGTGAGTTATTTGACCACTTGTCAGCACATACTGGAACCGCATTTATCAATAGTGATCTTGACTACCTTGAGCCCATGAGTGAGAAAATTTCCAATAAAATTTTCTACGGAAATAAAAAAGGAGCTAACCCTTCTAATGTAATTGACACAGAAAAATTATTGGGACTAGAAGTGACACTTGGTGCCAATAACCAACAAAAAATATTTTCACAATTAGTAGGCGCCTACAACAAAGCTAATGTAGATGCAGCCATATGCATTGGCCTTCATTTTGGTATTTCATTTGATACAATCAGAAATGCAATTGAATCCTACATGCCAGACAATGCAAGATCGCAGTTGATACAGAGCGGGAGTAACACCATCGTTCTAGATGCATACAATGCCAATCCCACTAGCATGCAGGCAGCGATTGAGAATTTTGCTAAGATGGAGGGTGAGCATAAATATCTTTTCTTAGGAGGGATGATGGAATTAGGAAAAGAGTCTATTGAAGAACACCAATCACTAGTTGGATTATTAACCCGATTGAAACTCAACAATACTATTTTAGTTGGAGGAGATTTTGCGCATGTTAAGCACCCTTTTCCTTTTTTTGAAAATGTTACTTCAGCTGCATCCTGGCTAAAAGACAATCTACCCAGTAACGCTCAACTACTCATAAAAGGATCAAGAAGCACTAAGATGGAAAAATTGTTGGAAGTTTTGTAATGCGACTTTTATCACAAAGCAATTATAAAAATCAAAATAACTTTGCCAAAACAACCAAATGGACTTCAAGAAAACCTACCTATATAGTGTCGTAAATAATAAATGCCCCCGTTGCAGAGAGGGCGATATTTATTGTTCTTCAAATGCCTATAAAATGGGGGAATTTACCAAAATGAATGAGCATTGTCCGGTATGCGGACAGGTAACGGAGATTGAAGTGGGTTTTTACTATGGTACTGGTTATGTAAGCTACGCCCTCACTGTTGCATTTAGTGTTGCCACCTTTATTGCCTGGTGGGTACTAATAGGATTCTCCTTAGACGATACCCGTTTTTTTTGGTGGATGGGTACTAATGCGGTGCTTATGATTCTTTTTCAACCCTTATTTATGCGACTTTCTAGAAGTATCTGGCTATCTTGGTTTGTTTCATACGACCGCGACTGGAAATCACATCCCATAGAAACCCCGGAAAGGGTGTAGAGTCTCCCTCATTTTTCCGATATTTGCCTTTCCTAAAACAACCAACATGGGCAAATACAAAGCTGGAGTATTATTCGGAGAAGAACTTAAAGCACTTTACCTAGACGCTAAAGAAAATCATTTTGCATTACCGGCTGTAAATACTACCGGGACTGACACAATCAATGCAACATTGGAAGCTGCTGCTGCAGTCAACTCTCCTGTTATTGTTCAATTTTCAAACGGAGGAGCTCAATTCATTGCTGGTAAAGGCATGCCTAACGATAAACTTCAAGCCAATATTTCTGGCGCTATATCTGGCGCTTTGCATATTCACAATATTGCTAAATACTATGGTGTTCCTGTAGTGTTGCATACCGATCATGCAGCTAAAAAATGGTTGCCTTGGATCAGCGCTTTGGTTGATGCAGGTGAACAATACAACAAAGAAAAGGGACAACCTCTTTTCAGTTCTCATATGCTTGATTTGAGCGAAGAACCACTTGAAGAAAATATTGAAACTTCAGCACAGTTTTTCAAAAGGATGGCACCACTAGGAATGGGCATTGAAATTGAATTAGGTGTTACAGGTGGAGAAGAAGATGGCGTTGACAATTCTGATGTTGAAAACGACAAACTCTACACACAGCCTCAACACGTTGCTCATGCATATGAAGAATTAAGAAAAATTGGTGATTTGTTTACAGTTGCTGCCGCATTTGGCAATGTGCACGGTGTGTATAGTCCGGGTAACGTACAACTACGCCCAGAAATTTTGAAGAACTCTCAAGACTACATCCAGAAACAATTCAATACGGGTGAGAAACCAGTATTCTTCGTATTCCACGGCGGATCAGGTTCACCACAACACCAAATCAGAGAAGCAATTTCTTACGGTGCTATCAAAATGAATATCGATACAGATTTGCAATGGGCATTCTGGGAAGGTGTACTCAACAACTACAAAAAGAACGAAGCTTATTTGCAAGCTCAGTTGGGTAATCCAGAAGGCGCTGATAAACCGAATAAAAAATACTACGATCCAAGAGTGTGGTTAAGAAAAGGTGAAGAAACCTTCATGGCTAGGTTGAAAACTGCTTTTGAAGACCTGAACTGTATAAACAGAAACGCTTAAGCAAATAATTACTCCCCTCCTAGGATAGGAGGGGCTCCGAGTTCCGCTTCGCGGAACGAGCGAGGGGTGGTACTTCCACCCCTTTTTTTATAAAGAGACTCCACGCTTCCAGGGTATAAAATCATCTTGATTCAACTGAACAGCTTTTGGAATAAGTTCTCCACTTGCCGCTTTGATACAATACTCCAAAATTTCCTCTCCCATCTCTTCAATTGTTTTTTCACCAGCTACAATTGGACCGCAATCAATATCTATGATGTCTGGCATTCTTAATGCAAGTGCTGTATTGGTTGACAACTTAATGGTTGGACAAACAGGGTTACCCGTAGGCGTTCCCAATCCGGTAGTGAATAAAATCAAATTTGCTCCTGATGCAGCCTTTCCTGTTGTGGCTTCAACATCATTACCTGGCGTACACACCAAACTCAAACCAGGCTTGGTTGCTTTTTCAGTATAATCCAAAACATCAACTACAGGAGACGAACCACCTTTCTTACAAGCTCCCGCACTTTTAATGGCATCTGTAATCAAGCCATCTTTAATGTTTCCAGGAGAGGGGTTCATGTGAAAACCTGAACCTACTTGCATGGCTTGTGCGTTGTATTCTTCCATCAAACGGATGAATTTTTCAGCAGTAGATTGATTCACACTTCGATCAATCAATTCCTGCTCTGCTCCACAGAGTTCTGGAAATTCAGCAAGCAATACTTTACCACCTAAAGCAACTAACAAATCTGCACAATGTCCAACTGCTGGATTGGCACTGATACCACTAAACCCATCACTACCTCCACATTTCACGCCAATGTTTAAATGCGATAATGCAGCAGGACTCCTTTTCAATTGATTGAGCTCAATTAATCCCTTGAAAGTAGCAGCTATTGCTTG
>JBDLUR010000126.1:0-7748 GCA_039805205.1 Bacteroidota bacterium | reverse complement strand
TTTCTTCAAAGTTTTTGATAGCGAATTGAAGTTTACCAATTTCAATTGGTATTTCTTTTGTACTATCGATTGCCACATTATAAGCAATAAAGTTATTTCCTTTTGAATTGTAGTTATTGGTTGACTTACTTCCTTTTGCCTCAATAGTTATGTTACTATTGATGAGTCCAAGGTATTTCATGTTTACGTTTCCAATCAGACCTGCTATCTTTTTTTCCAGTGCAAGACCATCTAGAGGAGTATTTTTCTTTTTACTTAGATCTAAGTCTAATTTAATGGTTGGGTCAGTGCAGATGACAGAGTCGGCTTTAAATCTGTTATTGGTGTATAGCTCATTGAAATCAATATTTCTGAGTCGCAGTTTTTTAAATGCGATTGCAAGATCATTTTTTGTAGAGTCATTCGACTGGCTATTGATTTTGAAATCATCTAAATTAACAACATTCAACTCAGTGTCAAATTCCAAAGCACCATACTGTATACGGTAATCTCCTTCTGGAAATTCTATTTCTTGGTTAGTCGAGCTGATATTGAGTTTATTGAAACTGATTCCCAGATCTTCCTCTTTTTTGTTTTCAGCCATTTTCAGTTCATCCAAGATGATGTTGATATTACCCAGGGTAATAGATTTTTTGTAGGGCTCAAGATCATGAAGCGTTATACTTCCTTTTTTGAGTCCGAATTTTTTTACCTGAATCGCATTGACCATTTTTTTCAGTGCGAAGTAGACATTTCCCAGCTTAATGTTCAGGCTATGGTTTCCTGATTTTGAATTTTGTTTTCCATTGTTATGGATATTGATAATGGGTTGATCTGCAAGGAGGTAGTCGACCAACAATTTTTTATCCATTATAAATGACCGAATCGATCTCAGTTGAAGTGAGAGGTGTTTAAATTCTACAGAATAAGCTTTCTTTTTATTTTCTAAGTCGTTGAAAATGAATACAGTATTGTGCAGATCCAGTGTTTCATTAGGGAATAGTCGTAGTCGCACCCTGCCGATCTGCACTTTTACCTTACCCTTGCTTTCTTTAGCTACCAAATCTTCTAAGATTTTGGTGCTGTATTGTTGTATGAATAGGTGAATGCCTACGAATAGCACTGCTGTAGACAGCAAGATTCCTACAATCAGTTTTTTAGTCTTTGTGTTTAATACTCCGCTTAAAACGTTATACATTTTCTTTATATGAACTCAGAAAAATTAAACAATAATTCTCTGATTTTCAAGTTCCTTGCATAATTTTATGCCCACTAACCTTACGTAAAATTAGCTATTTATGAGGACGCTATTGGTCTCTTTTGTATTGGTTTTGTTTTCGGGATTATTTTCCACGGTTTTTGGGCAGACAAATGAACTTAGTGTAGCATTTAGTGATGGTTTTATAGGTACACAATCATCAAATACAAATACAGCTAATAATATACAGACTTTTGCCACTCTTGGAATAAGAAGTGCAGCATTTGTTCAAGTCGATAATGATGGTAATGGGGTATTTGGTGGTGGAACTCAAGGGAATGATTTATCAGGTACAATTCGATTATATCTTAACTCAGGTAGTGTTATATCATTAACCGGGGCTCTAAATTGGAGAAGACAAGAGGGTGGGAATTTAGTTTTACTTGGATTTATATTTGATCAAGGCCAAAATGCATCGATATCATATTCAGGTGGTACATATAATATTGTTGGTGGAAATACAAGTAATTCGAGCAGTAATTTAGGTTTGAAAAAATATGGAACAAATTTTACATATACCGACAATGATTTGGTACGAGGAGATGCAGCTACTAATGGGCTATTAACTGAATTGAATCTTGAGTTGAGTAATCAAACTACATTTTCAATTTCATTGTCTACATCTAATGCATTTGAGGGTCAAAATCTTGTTTATAATATTACTTTTACTAGTACTACATCCTCTGAGTTAGTAAAACTTTTTAATTTCACTGGAACTGCTTTAGCGGGTACAGACTATAGCACAACGTATACTTTTTCAAATGGAGTAACAAATAATGGAGATGGAACTATTTCTATTCCTTCTGGTGTGAGCTCATTTACAATAACAGTCGGCACTTTAAATGATGATCTTGTAGAAGGAACTGAAACTGTGATTTTAAATTTAGGAACTCAATCGTCTACTGGAAATATTCTTGATGCGGATGCAGGTGGTTTTATTGGGTCTGATCAAACAATTTGTCCGAATACAACTCCCGCAACATTAAATACTTTTACTGCTCCTATAAGCACTCCTTCTTCATATCAATGGCAGTCAAGTACCAACAATCTTAGTTTTTCTAATGTAGCTTCTGGTGGTACGAGTGAAACATATACTCCAATTAGTTTAAGTACAACAACTTATTTTCGAAGAAATGCAGTGATTTCTGGGACTACCTATACTTCAAATAGCATAATGATTACTGTTCTTGGTTCATCAAGCATTACGTGGACTGGTTCTTCTTCTACATCATTTACTACATCATCTAATTGGAATCCTGCCGTAAGTAGTCCAACTGGATGCAGTGTTACTATTCCAAGCTCTTCAACAAATATCCCTCAATTAAGTACAAATACATCTCTTTTAGCATTAACAATTGAGTCAGGGAAGTCAATAGATTTATCATCTAGTAACTTGACTTTAACAGGTAATTTATCAAATAGTGGATCAGTTATAGGTATTGGTAATTTGATTTTTGGTGGAAGTACTGCACAAACAATTTCTGGAATTGGCTCTGTAAAAAATATAACAATTAATAATGCATCAGGTGTTAGTATTGCAAGTGATACTTTAAATGTATTTGGAGTATTTACACCAGCGAATGGAATAATAACAACTAATAATCGGTTGGTTTTTAAAGCAACCTCAACTGAACAGGGGACAATAGGTGTTTATGGTGGTTCATGCCTAGGCTCTCCAACCAATCCATTTAATGGCGAGGTAATAGTAGAAAGATTTATTCCAGGGAATCAACGCGCTTTTAGATTCTTGACACCAGGGGTTACAAGTTCCACCACTATTAATGCAAACTGGCAAGAAGGTGGATTTAATACTGGAGGACGAAACTATCCTTATACATCGGTATCAGATCAAAATCCTAAGCTAGGCTATGGTACACATATAACAGGAAGTACGAGTGCTGCGAATGGATTGGATGCCACAATTACAGGTAATCCAAGTTTGTACACATTTAATGATGATCAAACATGGACTGCTATAACTAATACTGTTACACCAACATTTAAAGTTGGTGAAGCATATCGAATAATGGTAAGAGGAAGTAGGGCGATGAATTTAAATATCAATGATCCAGTTCCTGATAATACAATTATTAGAACAATGGGAGTACCTGCGTTTTGTGATGTTATATTTAACACCACCAATGTCGCGCCGCTAAGGTTAGTTTCAAATCCAAATGGTGGTTCGTCAACTATTTATAGTTTCATTGGTAATCCTTACTGGTCGGTAGTTGATTGGCATAGTGTTTCTAAATCTGGTGTACAAAATTTCTATTATTATTGGGATCCAACTGCAACTGGGACAAATAGAAGAGGGGCGTTTGTTACTATCAATATCGATGGATCTGGAAATGCAACAGATGGAGCTGGTCCTGCACAAACAAGGAGATATCTTCAGCCTGGACAAGCAGTTCTCGTTAAAAGCATAGCATCAAATCCTTTAATAACATTTTCTGAATCAAATAAGAATGCAAGTAATCGAATAAATGTATTTGCGAAAAATCCTATAACTGCTGGAGGCGAAAATGGTGACTTAGAAAATCGAAGAACAAGAGGTGATAACTTAAAGAAATCAGAAATGATTTTTGTTAGCTTATACCTTAGTCAAAACACCAGTAATAGACCTGCCGATGCCACTTCGTTGTTTTATAATGAGACTTTCTCCAATGCTGTTGGAGTTGATGATGCTGGAAAATTGAGTAACCTTGATGAAAATATAGCCTTTGTTGCAGATAATCAAAAGCTTGCATTTCTAGGTATGAATTTATCAACTGAATTTAGAAGTGACACTTTGCCAATTTCAATGTGGAATCTCTATGACCAGAATTATATATTGAGATTCAACTTGACCAATAATATCAATCCTGATAGAGAAATATTATTACTAAACAGAGCAACTGGGCAGACAACTAAAATACCCAATAACTCGATATATGATTATTCGTTCGCGCCGCAAACTGGAGTAAAAACAAATGATCAGTTGGCGCTTATCTTTAATACACGTCCTTTTGTTCCTAAGCCTAGATCAAGAAAAGAGCTATCTATCTTTCCTAATCCAGTCAATAGTTCTAGTCTAGTCAGCATATCATTACCTTCTGGTTCTACAAAAGCTAATCAAAATAATTTAGCAAAAGTTGAAGTTTATGATATGAGAGGTAGAATTGTTTCTGCTGGCAGAATTGAGTTTTTTAATGAAGAAACTGCAAGTTTTGACATTGGTGATTTATCTAGTGGATCTTATTCTATAAGGATTACATTTAATGGTAAAACACATATTTCCAATATCATTAAGCAATAAACAAAATGAAGATAAAGGCTATACTTTTTGTTGCTATTCAATTGTTAGTTTTTGATTTAACGGCACAAGATAATAGAGTATCTAGAGATGAAGATTTGCAAAATATATTCAAGGGTACTTGGGATCTAAGATCACCCGAAAATACAATCGATGTCAATGCTGATTTTACAGATAACGTCACTGACGCACCAATCGACGGTGGCTTGAGTTTTCTCATGGCTGCAGGTGTATTGTATGGTGCCAAAAGAATTAGACGAACCAAGGTTCACAAATCAAAAAGATAATTAATAGTCATCATATTTTAAAAAATGGTGTTTTTCTGAACTGTTGAGCGAAAAACACCATTTCTTTCTGATGTATTTCCTTTGAACAAATTGTTTAGCTATATCAAATTAGCTTATAAAACTGTTCTTCATGGATCTCATCAAATACCTCAGCAAATCTGGATATGACTTAATTGATGGCCCGATTCGCAATCACCAGCCGCTTCAGCTGTGGTTGAAACAAGGGGCAAACCGACCAGAATTGTATTTTGATCATATCAATCAGGTTTTTAAAAACCCAAACATACTGGAGATAGATGAAGACCCTACTTTGAATGTGGAAGCAATACATCAAGTAGAACATGATTTTACAGTCGGACTAGCAGTGTTAAAAGAATTGATGCAGGGTATTGGCGGCACACCTTTTGATATCAGTACGGGAATACAAACGGTACAAAAAATCAATATCAAGTATAAAGATGCATATACTACCTCGGTGTCCATTGGTAGACTAGCAGCCTTCTTGACTGAATCAACTCTAGAAGATGTGAGTGAACATTTTATGCATCATCTCAATGCCAATCAAGTGCTGTTGATTACTGGTGTTGTTTTTGCAAAGCAGTTGGTTATGGACGTATCTACTGATCGAGATATTGATATCAATTGGGTGGCTAAATTGAAAGCTGCCAAGGATCCAAAGTTGTCGTTTAGCTTAGAAAATAAGCGACAGCTAAAGATGACCACTAGTGGGACAAAAGAATTTCCCATAGCGATAAAGGCAAGTCGCCTTGACTTTGATCAAGGTGAATTCAAACAAATGCGCTTGGTGACAGATAACCGTAACTTCTTTTAGTTGTTTGATGAAGTGCTACAATAGTTTATGCTCCTTTCAACTCCTGAGTTTTTCGTAACTTTGCAGCATTCCTAACAACCAACCAACCAACTAACTGATGATTCGTTTTCAGCAGCTATTCATGCTGGTTTCAGCATTATTTCTATTTAGTCTTTCCGCACTACAGGCACAAGAAGAAAAGAAAGAAATAGTACCAGCGACTAAAAAAGAAAAGAAAGATAGTGTAGTAGTAAAAAGTAATTTCTCTGGTTTAGTGGGTTTAACTTCTAATGGATTATCGATTATTCCGACTTTCGCTTTAAACGCACCAGCTTATAATTTTCTTTTGTCCGTTTCAAAGAATAAGTTCAGTTTCGATCCTGATATCAGAATGACTCTTGATGGCAGAAAGGGTAGTATGGTGTTTTGGTTCAGGTACAAAGCTGTTGAAAGTAAGAAATACAGCTTGGGTGTTGGTGCCCATCCTGCATTTAATATTCAAACGAGGAAGATTATTGATCCTGGTACAGCGCAACCTTCAGAAATTTCACAGTTAAGGAGATTTATAGCGACTGAAATTAATCAAGGCTATCAGGTTTCAAAAAATTTCCGGATAGGTGTTTACTATTTAAAAGGATTTGGTTTGCAAAATGATGCAGTTAAGAGTTCACATTTCTTGACCTTCAATACTACTTTTTCTAATGTCAAGTTAGGCGGAGGAACTACTTTACAATTCACACCACAAGTGTATTATCTGAAATTAGATCAGCAGGATGGTGTTTTCTATACCCATACAGTTAGTTTATCAAAGAAAGATCTACCCTTTTTATTACAGTCAACAATCAACAAGAATATAAAAACAAATATTTCCGGCGGTGATAGGCTTCAATGGAACGTCACCTTATTTTATAGCTTCAATAGGAAATACGGTAGGAATATTGGCGAAGACATCAATCGAATAGAAGATCAGATAACAGATTTCTAAGCTTTACTGAGCTCAAATAAAAAATCCCGTCAACTATTTGACGGGATTTTTGTTGCTGTAGGGGGAGGGATCGAACCTCCACGAGGCAGTTAGCTATAGCGCAAAGTTTCAGTGGTCGACCCTGGTCGCCTCTTGCGAGACGGCTCTACACTACGTTTGTCCTGTTATCCTCACCCCCGAGACAAGAGGGCATGTCTGCCGAAAGTTTCATCACCCCACAGTGGTAAAGAACTGATGCAAATTTAACAAATAAGGTTATTTATTGATAATATTTCAAGAAATATTTTTTATTTATTGAAAATATTCAATAAATTGCACCTTTATTTGAATTGATTAAAAAACGGACGACGATTATGCCTTCAAAATTAAATCTTGACAAACTCGATCTTCAGATCATCCAGATCATGATGCAGGATGCCGGTATTTCTTATGCCGATCTTGGTAAACAACTTTTTGTATCGGGGGGTACCATACATGTGCGTATCAAAAAGCTCCAAGAAATTGGTATCGTCAAAGGTACAAAATTGAATGTTGACCTTAAGTTATTGGGTTATGATATCACTGCTTTTGTCGGTATTTATTTAGAGAAGAGTTCATTGTATGATCAAGTTGCTGAAGATTTGAAGCAGATTCCAGAAATTGTTCGTCTTAATTATACTACAGGTAACTACTCTATGTTCATTGAAGTAGTGGCACGCGACATCAACCAGTTGAAATTTGTTCTACATGATTCCCTGCAAAAAATTAAGGGTATTGAAAGAACCGAAACTTTGATTTCATTGGATGAGAGTTTCAACAGGAATGTTCCAGTTGCAGGTTAAAACAGTCAATTGTTAACTGTTTTTTTATCCAATGTTAAGTTTTTTGGAAATAATTGTGAATTGCTGATCTCGAAGTAATTTTGTCGAACAGTGTTTCATGAAGGGGTTCTTACGTTTTGAAAATTATTCCGCGTTATTTGATGATCAAGATCTTTTGATTGAATTCATAGATCAGGCAATTAAAGAAGATGTTGGTGCTGGTGACCTAACAACTACATCAGTAATACCCCGTGCACAGGAAGCTCAAGCATTTTTCTTGGTAAAAGAGGATTGTATTTTAGCAGGTGTTGAACTTGCTAAGCTGATTTTTTCTAG
>JBDLUR010000125.1:0-15243 GCA_039805205.1 Bacteroidota bacterium | reverse complement strand
AAAGTAAAATCATCAAACAATAACAGTTTAAACTGATCAAATTCAAAACCTGCTATTGATAGCAGGTTTTTTTATGCGCTTAACCGTGATAAAAATCACATTTATTCTTATTGAAATACATCAACTTTACCTAAACAATCAACTTACATGGAAGCGCAAATCACACAAATGCCGAGAATAGGTGATAAAGCACCTGATTTCTCAGTAACAACCACAACAGGTCCACTTACTCTTTCTGAATACAACAAAGGCAACTGGATTGTATTTTTTTCTCATCCTGCAGATTTTACTCCTGTATGTACCACAGAGATGAGTGGATTTGCAAAAGAAAAAGATTTCTTTGCAGCTAATAATACAAAACTTTTAGGGTTAAGCATCGATAGTATTCATGCACATATTGCTTGGGTGAATGCCGTACACGAAAAGACAGGAGTACTTTTCGAATTTCCAATTATTGCCGACCTCGACATGTCTGTTTCAAAAAAATATGGCATGCTACAACCAGGCGAAAGTGAAACAGCTGCTGTACGCGCGGTTTTCTTTATCGATCCAGAAGGAACTATCAGGTTAATCATGTACTATCCATTAAACGTTGGAAGAAACATGGAAGAAATAAAAAGAGCCTTGCTAGCTTTACAAACAGCATCAACGCATAAAGTAGCTTGTCCGCTCGACTGGAAACCTGGTGAAAAAGTAATTGTACCTGCACCAAAAACATTAGAAGCACTTGCTGAAAGAAAAAGCAGTAACCTTGAAATGGTTGATTGGTACCTGGCTAAAAAATCGCTTTAAGCAATGAAAGAATTTTGGAACGAACGCTACAGGGATACTAATTATGTCTATGGCGAAACACCCAATGTTTATTTTGAACAATGCCTCAAACTACTGCACCCTGGAAAACTACTATTACCAGCTGAAGGAGAGGGAAGAAATGGAGTTTTTGCTGCTTCCCTTCACTGGATAGTAGATGCATTTGACATAAGCGAAGAAGGAAAGAAAAAAGCATTACAGTTAGCTGAAAAACACAACACAACTATTTCCTATACTATCGCAGATTTTAACAGCGTTGTTCTGCCCTCTCAAGTATATGATGCAGTTGGATTGATTTATGCTCATCTTCATGATACATCAAGAAAAGCAATTCATCATAAAATTGCTTCTTCACTTAAGCAGAAGGGACACATCATTATTGAAGCATTTAGTAAAGCCAATATAGATTATGTAAACAATAATCCAAAAGTAGGCGGACCAAGAGATATTGCAATGCTTTATGATCTTGAAAAAATCAAAGCAGATTTTCCTGATTTCACATGGCTGGAAGCCTATGAAACCACAACAATACTCAATGAAGGTGATTTTCATTGTGGAGAAGGAGCAGTTGTTCGCCTTTTTGGAGAAAAACACTAAATCACAAATTACACCAGCTTAAAAGAACTTTACTCATCCTCATTTGTTTAACTTAGACTAAACAAATGAGGATGAAAAAGCTATTACTATTCTTGCCTGTCATCGCGGTAACCCTATTATGGTCTTCTTGGCAGAAGCCGGTAGAACACCGCAGCATGATCAACAAAGAAGAAGTTATCTCTTGTATGAACTCAGAAACAATTGAGGCTTATTTACAAGAGGCGGCCACACCTGCATTTGCCAATATGCACCCTGATGTAAAGCAATCAAGCCAGGAGCCTTTGTTGGGAAGCATGATTCAATACAAAACATCAGATGGTTTAGTGGCCAATGGCTACTTTATCCCTAGTAAAAAGAAATCAAAGAAATGGCTGATTGTGGTTCAAGAATGGTGGGGACTCAATGACAATATCAAACATGAGGCTGATAAATATTCCAAAGATTTACAGGATATGAATATTCTGGCTGTAGACATGTACGATGGAAAAGTTGCAGCAACGGCTGACTCTGCTGCAAAAATTATGAGAAGTGTAGATATGGACAGGCTGGCCAACATCATCCGTGGAGCAATAACACTGGCAGGCGATAAAGCATTAATTTATACCGTAGGATGGTGCTTTGGTGGTATGTGGAGTCTTCAGACAGCCATACTGGCTGGCTCACAAGCAAAAGGGACTGTCATGTTTTATGGTAGACCTGAAAGTAATCTAGAAAAATTGAAGTCGATTCAATGCGATGTGATTGGATTCTTCGGTAACCTAGATCGTTCACCAGCTCCAGCCATGGTTACAGAATTTGAAAACAACATGAAAACTGCAGGGAAAAATCTTGTCACGCACAAATATGAAGCAGGACATGGATTTGCCAATCCAAGTAACCCAAGTTTTAATGCTGCTGCTGCGGAAGACTCCTACAGCAAAGCAATTGCTTTTCTTAAGTCGCATTAATGCAGCTTCATCGTTTTGTAAAACCAATCAAAATCAGATGTAATGGATTTTGTGAAGTTGACATATACGTATAGCCTAAATTGACTTGAGCCTTACTACTCAACTTGACAAAAAAATTCAACCCAATCCTGTTTTGATTAAAGTCAAATTGAGTTTCCCTTAATTGGTACATCAATTCATTGTAGAATTGCACATCCATATTTTTATTCAGCTTTCTTTGAAATGCAATTCTATACCTTGAACGAAAACCAAAAAATGATTCTCCAATACTAGTTCGACTGAACCAACGCTCTTCAGTCCGAATTCGGTGTATAAATGAATTATGTTCACTTAATCGAACAACACCATTGAATTCCTGCCACAGTCTATTTTCGGGACCAAATTCTGTGGACTCTACTCCTTGCACTTTAGTGTCAAAAAAAGCATATCCAAAAGCACCACTTATTTCATCGGTAAAATAATGTCTTATTCCTGTCCTGAATAAAAATTGTTGTGTTGTGAATCTTGTCAATTCATTTCTATATCCAGCATCATTGTGCCACTCCCAATTTCCCTTTCGAAATGGAGCGTTTATAGAAAACCAAGACTGAGCCTGTTGCGCTTCTGCTTCAACAGAAAAAATAAATATAAGGAATACCAATAGGTAACGCATAGTTCTATTACTCCCATCCTCCACCAAGTGATCTGTATAATGCAACCATTGCATTCAATCGCTGTTGGTAGAGCGCGGATACTTCAAGTTCTGCATCAAACAAACTGTTCTCTTGTATTAAAACCTCTAAATAAGAAGTATAACCGTATTCATAACGAGCCTTGCTTAAACCATAAGCTTTACTTGCTGCATCAGCTTGTTCTTTCTTTCTAGCAAATTCTTCTGCAAAGGTGCTGCTTTGCACAAGCGCATTGTTTACATCAGCAAAAGCTTTTATGACTGTTTGTTCATATTGTAACTGCGCTTGTTCAGTCCGTTTTTGTTCAACCAATACGCGATTCTTGTTCTGATTGAATTGGAAAATTGGTCCTGTTACTCCTGCAAAACCGTTAGCAACAAACCCTCCATTCATTAAACTACTGAGTTGTGGACTAGCAAAACCCAATATCCCAGTTAAGGATAAAGTTGGAAACATAGCAGTTTTTGCAATCCCAATTCGTTGAAATTGTGCTTTCAAGCTTTGTTCAGCAGCAACTATATCGGGTCTTCTCTCCAATAATTGAGAAGGTAATCCCACCGGTATTACAGGTGTAAGTGTTTGTGAAAACAATTGCTGCCCTCTTGTTATTGATTGCGGCATTCTTGCCATCAATACATTTAAAGCGTTTTCCACTTGTATAATTTGTCTTTTGATATTGGGTATCAAGGCAGCTGCAAATGCTTCTTGCTGTACAGCTTGTAACTTATCTAGTTCAGCAACATAACCTTTTTCAAATCGATCATTTATAATTCTAGAAGATTCTTTTCTAGCAGCTAATGTTCTTTGAGCAATAAGTAATCGATTGTCTAAATCACACAACAAGAAATAAGCATTTGCTACTTCTGCCACCAAACTCACCTTCAAGGAATTTGTTACTCCTTGTTGGGCAAGCAACTGTGCTCTTGCAGCTTCTGTTGCCCTTTTTAAACGACCCCATAAATCCAATTCCCAATTCAATACACCAAAAACTTTATTGACACCCTTATTAAATCCACCTCCAACTTGCAAGGCATTATTTTCTGCTCTACCACCACCGGTCTCTACTTGATAACCAAATGAAGGCAATGTGTTTACCCTAACTACATCCAACTGAAACCTTGCCTCATCAACTCTTGCTGCAGCAGTCGCCAAATCTTTGTTGTTAGCTAATGTTGTTTTGATGATGCCTTGTAAGGTCGTGTCTTGAAACAGCTCAAACCATTTGACCAATGAACTAGAATCAGCCTGTAATCCATTTCCAAAATCTTTTGGGAGATCTTGTTTGGGTGTAGCATATTGTGGACCTACAACACAACTGCTGTAAACAAATGAAACTGCTACAATACCTATTAAAAAACTTAACGAATTACGCATGATCAGCTGAATTTGATGGTGATGCCTCTTTGGCTAAAGGCTGCACTTTTTTTCTTCCTTCAATTAAAACAAATAATGCAGGTATTAAGATTACACCTACAATGGTAGCGACAACCATTCCACTAAATACGGTAGTTCCCATAACTCTTCTTGCCTCAGAACCTGCACCGGCTGCAGTTAACAATGGCACTACTCCTAAAATGAACGCGAGTGATGTCATCAAGATAGGCCTGAACCTTAACTTCGCTCCTTCAATGGCCGCTTCTAATGCAGGCATCCCTTCTTCATCCATTTTTAACTTTGCAAACTCTACAATAAGGATAGCATTCTTGGCATTCAATCCAATCAACATCACCAATCCAATTTGTGCAAATATGTTATTGACGTAGGTCGTTGCATATAATCCTCCAATGTATAATCCTAACAATGCTCCCATCACCGCCCATGGCGTTCCCAATAAAACACTAAATGGAAGTTTCCAGCTTTCGTATTGTGCAGCAAGAATCAAGAACACAAATACTAAGGCCATTAAAAATGCAGAAGATGATTTACCACCTGCTTCTTTTTCCTGATAAGATAAATTACTCCATTGGTAACCCATTTCTGCAGGTAATACTTCCTTAGCCACTTCTTCCAATGCATTCAATGCATCTGCTGAACTGAAACCTGGTGCAGGTGCACCGGTGATTTCAGCAGATCGATAAATATTAAAATGATTAGTGAATAATGGCCCAGATGTATCCTTCACTTTTACAAGCGTTGATAGATTCACCATTTGTCCTTTATTGTCTCTGACAAAAAACATTGATAAATCTTCTGGCTTGCTTCTGTATTGCGCATCTGCTTGTACATAGGTTCTGTACTGTCGTCCAAATGCATTGAAATTATTAACGAATGCTCCGCCCAATAAAGTGGATATACTTCCATTCACTTCCAACAAACTCATATTCAATTTCTCTACCTTATCTTCATCCACTTGAATACTTTTCTGTGGTGTATTTGAACGATAGAAGGTTGTTATTCTTCCAATTTCAGGTCGCTTAGAAGCAGCAGCAATAAAATTGTTGGTCTGCTCTGCAAGATAGGCAGGTGATTTACCAGCACGATCTTGTAACATCAAACTAAAGCCTGCAGAACTACCCAAGCCTGGAATTGGAGGGGGACCAAATGCGAAAGCAGTACCATCTGTTATTTGCGTAGCCATGATAGCATTTGCTTTTTGTATTAGTTCAGAAGCTTTGTGCTCTCGCTTATCCCATGGCTCTAACACCATAAATGCCGTTGCGGTATTTGGATTGGCTGTACCGGATAACAAATCATACCCATTGATGATAGCGACTGATTCTATACCTTCTACTTTAGACAACAATTTTTGTACTCTTGTACTAACGGCTTCTGTCCTGTTTAAAGAAGCAGCATCAGGCAATTGAATGGCCATCAAGAAATAACCTTCATCTTCTTCAGGAAGAAAACCAGATTTAACCGACTTGCCCAATACACCAGTTGTAAAAACAATAAGTAATAATATACCTACTGTAAATACTAATTTTCTTGCAGCGAAGCCAGCTATTTTTGCATAACCGAAAGTGAGTTTATCAAAAGCACGATTAAATGCTGCAAAGAACCTTGCTAATGCTCCTTTTTTCTCGGTTGGTGGTTTCAACAAAATAGCAGCAAGCGCCGGACTCAGTGTAAGTGCGTTAAATGCAGAGAAAGCAACTGAGATGGCAATAGTAATTGCAAACTGCTGATATAACCTACCTGTGATTCCTCCAGATAAAGCAACAGGAATGAATACTGCACAAAGAATTACGGCAATGGCTACTACTGGTCCACCTACCTCTTTCATCGCTTTCTTTGTTGCTTCTTTAGGCGATAGACCATGTTGCAGATGATGCATCACCGCTTCCACTACCACAATGGCATCGTCTACCACCAAACCAATGGCCAAGACCATACCCAACAATGAAAGTGTGTTGATGGAAAAACCCAACAATGGGAAAATCATAAACGTACCAATCAAAGAAACAGGTACAGTCAGTAATGGAATCAAGGTTGCTCTCCAATCTTGCAAAAACAAGAATACTACCAATATCACCAACAACACCGCTTCAAGCAAGGTCTCTATAATTTCATCAATACCTGCTGTAATAGCCTCTGTAGTATCGAGAGAGAATTTGTATTCTAAGCCTTGAGGGAATCTTGCTTTGATTTCATCCATCTTCTTTCTCACCTGATTGGCTACCTCAATACCATTGGATCCAGGAATTTGATAAACAGCAATCGTTGAACTTGGGAAACCATCCATGTAACTACTTACATTATAAGATTGGAGTCCTAGTTCTACCCTAGCCACATCCTTCAACCTCACCTTGGCTCCATTGCTATTTGACTTCAATACGATATTGCCAAACTCTTCTTCTGAAACCAAACGTGATTGCAATAAAGCAGTATACGTATTTCGTACCTCCTTACCTGCAGGCTGATCACCAAATGTTCCACCCGGTATGATGTTGTTCTGCTCTCTCATGGCATTAATAACATCGTTCACTGTAATATTTAGCGCTGCTAAACGATCAGGTTTTACCCAGACACGCATAGCATATTCTGCACCACCCATCACTGCTACATCACCAACACCTTTTATTCTTTTCAATTCATCCAATACATTAATGAAAGCATAATTATTGATAAAAGAGGCGTCATACACACCAGTTTTGGAATACATTGAAACCAATACAAGTGGAAAGGTGAGCGACTTCTTTACATTGACGCCAATATTTTTTACTTCAGCCGGTAAGAAAGGAGTAGCTGCAGCAACTTTATTCTGCGTGAGCATGTTCACTTTGTCGAGGTCCGTTCCTACATCAAAAGAAACCTGTATGGAAGTAGACCCGTTGTTGGCGTTAATCGACTTCATGTACAACATACCTTCAACGCCATTGATTTGTTGTTCTAGTGGTGTAGCAACGGCCTGCTCCATGTTAACAGCATTCGCGCCATTGTAAAATGCGGTCACCTGTACCATCGGTGGCGTAATCTCTGGATATTTTGAAACAGGTATGCCCAACATGGTCAATACTCCCATGATCACTATTAGCATAGAAATGACGATGGCGAATATGGGCCTTCTTATAAAAAACTCACTCATGAAGAATGTTTGTAGAGATTTATTTATTTAATGTCAGTCGAGTCGCTATTCCAACTTAGTTTCTTGGAACGCACCTGCATAGCAGGACGCAACATCATACTTCCGATAATAGCAACCTGTTCACCAGCCTTTAATCCTTCTTTTACAATCCAGTTGCTGCCTACACGGTTGCCCACTGTAACTAATTTGGGCTGAAGTTTACTGCTATCGTCTACCACAAAAACCTGGTATTTGTTTTGCAATTGGTTGATGGCTTGTTGGGGCACAACAATCGCATCCGGATAAAGATCTTTTTGCAAACGGACTCTCACAAATTGTCCTGGACGAAGCAACCCTTTTGGATTAGGGAACACTGCTTGTATTAAAAAAGATCCTGTAGTTGGATCAATTTGTCGGTTTGTTATATTAATAGATCCAGTTTGATCATAAAAACTGCCATCACTCAATATCAAGGTAACTGGTATCTTATCAGTAACCATAAAGCCTCTATGATATTTAAATCTTCTGATATACTCTAAGTATTCATCTTCACTAATGGTAAATCTCACTCGAATTTCATCAACAGATGAAACCATATTTAAAGGCTCTCCCAAATTCAATCTACTTACATGATCACCCACTTGTAATTTACTGAAGCCTATAATCCCACTAATCGGCGCCTGAATTTTTGCATCCCCTAAATCAATTTTTGCGTTTTTGAGTGCACCCTCTGCTACATCTACTTCACTCTTTGCAGCTTGATAAGCGGCTTTTGCTGCATCTAACTCGCGCTGGCTCAAAGCCTTCATTGTTGCCAAAGGTTCCACTCGCTCAAGATCACTTTTAGCTCTAACCATCATTGTATTAGCCTGAGCATACCTTGCTTCTGCCTGGGAATATTTATTTCTGAGTGTCTCGTCATCTAATGTATAAAGCAATTGACCCTTTTGCACATAATTACCTTCTGTGAAATGAATGCCTACGATTGTACCGTCAATTTGAGCATTGATGGCAACATCAGCCTTACCATAGGTTTCACCTACATATTCACCATAAACTGGAACTGTTTTTTGGATAACAGAAACTGTCATTACTTCAGGGGCAACTTGCTCCTTAACCTCTTTCTGCTCTTTACAGGAAATGATTCCCAATAATAAAAAGGCAAGGGCTGTTTTTTTGTTTCTATTTGATGACATAAGCGTCCTTTTGATAATAAATATTCTAAGGGCTAAAGATACTCTAATAGCCATAAATTGCCATAACTTAGGATAACTTCAAAAAAACCATAACCTAGAAATTAATTCATCATCTCATTTCAATGAACACGTTAAAAAAAATCACATCTCTTATTACCTTTTTAATTATCAGTCATTTTGTTCATGCACAAAACAAAATGGAATCGCTTTCCATTTCTAATGCTGTATATTATGAGTTGATTGGCAGATATGATATAGCGAGGTTAAACCATATCTTGACAGTTGAAATTCCAGCTGCTACAGGTGCCAAAGAGAACTATACGCCAGCAAAAAATGCTGTCAAATTGTACAGGATTACCTACCCCTCAGTAATTCCTGAGCAAAACAACAGGCCTACAATGGCATCCGGACTCATCGCTATTCCTGAAACTGCAGAGAAACACCTTCCGGTTATCTCTTACCAACACGGCACTGTAATGGAAAAAGAGCAAGTGCCTTCTTTTCCAGAAAAATCATTTGAAACCCGATTGATGATAGCCCAATTTGCAGCGCAAGGCTATGTGGTTTTTGGAGCAGATTATTTTGGAATGGGAACCTCAAAAGAAAAAGATGGCTATATGGTCATTGGCAGTCAGCAACAAGCCTGCATTGATATGTACGAGGTGACAAAGTTGATCTTGCCAAAAATTGGTATCACGCCAACTGCATTTTTCTTAACCGGCTGGTCTCAAGGTGGTGTGGTTACCATGTCTTTTTTAGAACGTCTTGAAAGAAGCAATACCAAAGTGACAGGTGTTGGTACCGCTGCAGCTCAATGCGATGGTTACGTAATGACAAATGGCTTCCTGAGTTTTCCAAGAAAAATAGATGCAAACTGGGTTACAGCGATGTTTATGCTAACCTTGTTTTCATTTGAAGAATATTATCAAATACCCGGACTCGCTCAAGGATTTTTTAATCCGGATATGTATGAAATAGCTAAACGTGTCTATGAAAAAGACCCTACTTTAAAACCAGAGGAATTCCCAACAGACCTAAAAAAATTGATTCGAAAAGAATTCTTTGATCCTGTTTATTACAGAAACTCTGCCTACGGAAAACTTATCAGTGAAATGCATCCCTACCGCTGGGTCATTGAATCTCCCGTTCACATGTATTATGGAGAAATTGACGAATCTTTGGCAATTGGTTTAGCTCAACTGCCCATGTTTTACCAAAAAGCAATGGGTAACAATAAAGTAGAGGCTTTCTCTTTAGGAGCAGATGCAAACCATCGTATTACATTTGCAAGGGCAGTCCCACAATGGAAAAAATGGTTTGACCAATTGGTGGTAGCATCAAAACAAAGTGTAATCAAATAATTTCAACTTACTTAATACAAAAGCCATGACCAACAGAAGAGATTTTATCAGAAACAGTTCATTACTTGGACTAGGAGCAATCGCTTCACCTAATCCTTTTTCATTCGATTTCAACAATGTAAATGATGCTGGTATCGGACTATTCTCTCTTCCAATGATGTTAGAAAAAGATTTCAGTAAGACCATGGAAATGCTTTCTACAATGGGTTACAAGAAAATTGAATTTTTTGGTCCCTATTCATTTAGTGCGGAAAAGCAAAAACAAAACTGGGCCAACACTTCAAAAATGATTGGTTTCAGTGGTAGTGGATTTTTTGGGAATACTGCAAAACAAACCAAGAGAATATTAGATGATCATGGTTTGAGCAGTCCTTCAATGCATACGGATTTAGATACACTAAGAGACCACATGGGTCCACTTGCTGAAGCAGCCAATACCATTGGTGCAACCTATGTTACGCTTCCGGCAATACCAGATGATGAAAGATTAAATCTTGATGCTTATAAAAAAATAGCTGCTGATTTCAACAAGATTGGCGAATCAGCAAAAAAATATGGCATACGTTTTGCCTACCACAATCATGGATATGGATTTAGTGCAATGGAGGGACAAATTCCATTTCAATTGATTCTCAAACAAACAGATCCGAATTTGGTATTCCTGCAAATGGATTTGTTCTGGACTGTTGCTGGCGGTGTTGATCCTATCAAACTTATCACCGAAAACAAGGGGCGTTATAAAATGATGCATGTGAAGGATATGAAATCTCAAGCAAGATTTTCAGGTGATGGTGGAAATGCACAACAATGGGTTGCGTTGTTTGGCGAAATGACAAATGTAGGTGAAGGGGTATTAGATTTAAAAAACATCCTAGCAGCTGCAAAAGCCAATGGCATGGAACATTTTATCATCGAACAAGACATTGTAAAAAACCCGGAAGTAGCCCTGAAAATTTGCGTTGATAATTTCAAGAGATTGATTTAATTCTAATTTTTATTGCACTCAATAATTTTAAACGGTACTTTTACAACTCTGTAAAAGCAACCAACCAATGAGAAAGTATTCGATTTTACTGTTTTCTGTTCTTGTTTTATTTAGCTGCACAAAACTAAATGAGGAAACTCCACTTGGACCGCCGGTCAAATCCGTACTTCTAGGAAGACCTGGTGCAGGTGTAACAGATATAGATAGGAATGTATATACTACAGTCTTAATGACAAATGGACAAGAGTGGATGGCTCAAAATCTAAGAACAACAAAATTTAGGGACGGAGAACCCATCCCTCAAATTCAAGCTACCAATCTATGGTCAGCAGCTATTGACCCCGCATTCAGCAGAACACATAAACTTGGCTTAAGGTACCCTCTGAATTTTTACTACGATACCCTCTATGGTCCTTTATACAATTATCAAGCTGCTATTGATGCAAAGAAAATTTGTCCAACTGGCTGGAGAGTACCCACAGATGAAGACTGGAAAAAGCTAGAAAAACACCTTGGTCTACCTGACGAATTGTTGAACAATTCTGGTTGGAGGGGAGATGCAACATTAGATTTAGCCAATAAATTAATGGTCGATCCCAATAAATATGATTACTTACCAATTTGGGAAGGTATTGGCGGTATAAATTCTAGTCAATTTTCAGCAGTATCTGCGGGGTGGATTGGTCAAGACGGACTGTACAATGCAGAATTCTCTCAAACCTATTTCTGGAGTCAAACTGATGCCCCTACAGCAGATAAGGGATTAGCAAGAGGACTAGATGCAGGTCAGTTTGGAGTTGAAAGAAACGAAGCGCCTTTCACTCATGGATATTCTATCCGATGCATTAAAGGAGAGGGATCAAGAGCAGAGCTTTTTGATATAAAACCCACTAGTGACATGACATGGACAAGAGTTCATCCTTCCTATTACTCCATTAGTTTTTCAACAGGAATATTCAGTGATGGTAATAGCCCTGTAACTGAAGTAGGTTATTATTGGGGAACGAATCCAATCCCTACCAGTAAGGATAGCGCTAGGATTGTGACTGCTGTGAATGGTAAATATGATATAACAATCAAAAACCTAGAACCAGATAAACAATATTACTTTAGAGCCTACGCAAAAAATAGTTTTGGTACTTCCTATACCAAAATATTAAATTTTGCTACTGGTCCATATAGCTCTATGCAAGACCAAGATAATAATGTGTATAAAATAAAACAGATCGGCAATCAAGTATGGATGTGTGAGAACTTAAAAACAACTAGACGAGCAGACGGTAGTCCTCTTTTAATTATTACAGACCCTAATACATGGTCAATAAATAATGGCAATGATTTCGTTGGCTTTAAAATTATTTCAGCTCAAGGAGAACAAAATAGTGAAATACTGTATAATTTTTCTACTGTAAAAAATGCCAATCTTTGTCCAACTGGATGGCATGTGCCTAACTTAGATGAATTTAATACCCTCATCGCTTCTTTAGGTGGCAAAAGTTCAGCTGGTAAAGCCTTGAAGACTTCAGGTAAATCAGATTGGGCTGCACCAAACAGTGATGCTACAAATAGCTCTGGCTTTTCCGCACGAGGAATTGGATATATTGACCAAGACGGGAATCACGTTGAAACATTAAACTTGACTCATTTCTGGTCTAACTACTCAAAGTACTTTAGTGGTACCGGAACTAGTGGCTCTACAGTTTGGTATGCATTAGTACTTCAGAATAATCCTTCATATGCTGAATCAGAAAACACTGATGTGGGAGGAGATGGTTCAGCTAAATCAGTAAGGTGTGTAAAAAACTAAACATACTTAGTCTATCAATCTAAGCTTTAGCGCAAACTAATTTGCAACATACCTAGTTTAGGTGAATCTTCTTTAACTTCAAAGGACAAGAAGCTTCATATGAAATATCTATGTTCACTTATTTTCATTGTACTCACACAAACTACAATTGCACAACAACAACTTCATGTTCCTGGTGTAAAAGATAAAGTAGAAGTCATCCGTGATAAATGGGGTGTCAACCACATTTATGCACAGAACGAATACGATCTTTTTTTTACGCAAGGTTATTGTGCTGCAAAAGACCGACTGTTTCAATTTGAAGTATGGAGGCGACAAGCTACAGGCACCATGGCTGAGATCATGGGTGAATCTGCTTTGAAACGTGATGTAGGTGCTCGACTTTTTTCATACCGTGGTGATATGGAAAAAGAATTGGCACACTATCATCCTAAAGGGAAAACAATCATCAATGCTTATGTTGATGGCGTTAATGCATACATCAAAGAGGTAAATAAAAATCCAAAACAACTTCCCTTTGAATTTCAACTGCTGGGCATTCGTCCGGAACCCTGGACTCCTGCCATAGTTGTCTCTCGTCACCAAGGTATTCGTTCGAATGTTACACAAGAATTGAACATGGCTAGAGCCATTGCAAAAGCTGGTGCTGAAAAAGTACGTGAACTCACTTGGTTTCATCCTAATCAGCCAGATTTAAACATTGATCCGACAATTAATACTGATTTACTGTTTGATGATATTCTTGCACCATATGAAGCGGTCAACAAAGAACTGATTTTCAACAAAAAAGATTTTGAGGATGAAAAAATGCCGGAGGGAAGTAACAACTGGATCATCAGTGGTGAGCGCACGGCTAGCGGATTTCCGATCATGGCCAATGATCCGCACAGAAAAATCTCTACTCCATCACTTCGCTATATCGTACATCTTGTTGCACCAGGTTGGGATGTAATTGGTGGCGGAGAACCAGTGATACCAGGTGTTTCGATTGGGCATAATCAATATGGAGCATGGGGACTCACCATTTTTGAAACAGATGCAGAAGATCTCTATGTATATGATCTGAACCCTGCGAATCATTTACAATACCAATACAATGGTGGTTGGAAAAACATGAGCAGCATTAATGAAACCTTCAAAAGAAAAAACAAATCAGACACTGCTGTCACTTTGCATTTCACCCATCATGGTCCGGTTACTTTCATTGATACCAAAAACCACAAAGCCTACGCCATTCGATGTGCTTGGCTAGAACCAGGTGGTGCTCCTTATCTAGCATCTTTGCGCATCGACCAAGCAAAAAACTGGGAAGAGTTTCGTGATGCTTGCGCTTATAGTCATATACCCGGAGAAAATATGATATGGGCTGATAAAAAAGGAAATATCGGTTGGCAGGCTGTCGGCATCACTCCCATCAGAACTACACACTCAGGAATGGTTCCAGTTCCCGGAAATGGCAAATACGAATGGAAAGGATTTCTTCCCATCAAAGAACGTCCGTATGTTTTTAATCCAGCAAAAGGATTCTTCGCAACAGCTAATCAACACGTAACACCAAGCGATTATAAACATCCTTCTACATTGGCTTACACATGGGCAGATGATTATCGTGGCGATAGGGTAAACGAAGTATTGTCGGCTACTTCAAAATCGACCATTGAGTCTTCAATGACTTTACAAACAGATTATACATCATTACCTGCACGAGAATTGGTTCCATTGTTACTGCCTTTACAATTCAGTAATACGCAAGTGGAGAAAGCAAAGGGAATGTTGAAAGATTGGAACTTTGAATTAGATCAATCAAGTACCGCTGCTGCTATCTATGTGATGTGGGAAAGAACCATCATTGCTCAAGCGCGAAATCAATTTGTACCAAAAGCGATAAGCGCTTACATATCCGTTCAAACTTCAACGATTATTGATTGGATGAAACATCCAGAAAAAATATTTGGCGAAAATGGCAATATAAAAAGAGATGTATTTCTTCAGCAATGTTTTGAAAAAGCAATTGAACAGTTGAAAACTAAGCTTGGAGAGGATATGCAACAATGGCAATACGGACAAGCAAAATACAAGCACGTCACTATCAAACATCCTTTGTCGGATTGGGTGCCAGATAACATGAAAAACAAAATTGATTTTGGTCCCGTTGCAAGAAGCGGTTATGGCCTTACGCCTGGTGCAAATGGCAATGCTGATAACCAGACGGCTGGTGCAAGTTTTAGAATTGTGGTAGATCTTGCTGATTGGGATAAGGCGGTGATGACCAATACCCCCGGACAATCAGGTAATCCTGAAAGTCCCTTTTACCGCAACCTCTTTAACGACTGGGCAAACGACAAATATTTTCCAGCTTTGTATT
>JBDLUR010000124.1:0-6003 GCA_039805205.1 Bacteroidota bacterium | reverse complement strand
CAGCAAAATTAAGTTGTATTGGCCGGTATAGAAATAAAAAAAGTCGCCTCGCAAAAACGAGACGACTTGAGTATTGTGAGTTTGAATCGACTATTCTTCAGCCAACTGGAAGGTAACAGGCTGACGACGGTAGGCCTTTACATTTCTACCATTCTGAACAGCTGGTTTCCATTTTGGACCTTTTTTGATTGCATTTACTGCAATCTCAGCCAACTTAGAATTGGGAGGAAGACAGTTACCTACACCTGCTTCGCTGCATGGCAAGGCACGTACCTCACTAACCCCACCTTCTTTGTCCACGATAAAAAGAACTACTACAGTACCCGAGCGACCATCATCTTGAAGCTCATCGATGTTTCTTTCAATTTCACGTGTTACGTAGCGGGTCCAACCATTAGTACCTCCAGGGAATTCAGCATCGATTTCCACTTTCTGGAATACCTTGTCGTAATCTTCCTGAGCAGGAGCTTCAACTACAGTACTCTCTACTGGTGGGGCAACGATACCTTCATCTTTTTGACCCTCTTGGTTTACGGTACCAATTTTGGTATCCTCGAGTTTTTCCACTTCAGGTGGCTTCTCGTCTTCTTTTACCTCTTCATCTTTCACAACTTTAGGAGGAGTGAACTTAGCCATTTCAACCTTTGGAGGCTCTGGTGGCTTTGGCGGAG
Source organism: Bacteroidota bacterium (assembly GCA_039805205.1). Classification (GTDB taxonomy): domain Bacteria; phylum Bacteroidota; class Bacteroidia; order Chitinophagales; family Chitinophagaceae; genus Pollutibacter. The sequence continues at coordinate 5,332 of JBDLUR010000124.1, read as the reverse complement.
GAGGTGGTGGTGGTTCTGGTTGCTCTTCCTGTTTGATTTCCTCCAACTGAACTTCCTTAATTTGAACTTGACCTTTTTTCTCACCAAGATCCAATGAAGAAAGGAAAGATAGGAGCAAAATCAACAGACCAATTGCTACTGTGAGTAACAATGAATTACGAAGCCTTTTGTTGTAGCCCGTACGCAACTCATAAGCACCATAACTTTTATTTCTTCCCTCAAAAATGAGGTCGATCAAGTCAGCACTTAAAATTTTATTTGCATCCATTGTAATGCTTTTTTATAAGATTCAATTTTCTTTAAATTTCATACAATCACTTGATACCTGCAGCAGCTTCAGTTATCTTGACCAATTGGTACTCGACATCTGATATATCAACCATTGCATATCTCTTGATTTCGTTGATGGTCATTTCGTCTAAGATGTCCACGGTATTTTTATACGTAGCATCTGGAGTAGGCTTAATGATTACCACTAAATCTTCAGTATTTGTATTCTGTCTTTTGCGGATGAGTTCATCCCTGATGGTCTTGAAGCTTGCAGACCTGAAATTTCCTTCAGCTGCAGGATCCATTCCTTCATAATAATATACTACATCATCCTTTCCAAGCATGATGGTAAAGGCACCTGACTCCTTTACTTTGTTTTGCTCTTCTGGCTTGTCTACATCCTTAGGCATGAACAAGTTCATAGCCGTTGGCTGAGACATGGTTGATGTGAAAATGAAGAAGGTGATCAACAAGAAGCCCAGGTCCACCATCGGTGTCATGTCTACCTTCGTAGACATCTTTTTGGCCTTCTTAACGCCGGGTCCTTTTTTGTGCCCGCCGCCATCGCCACCTGAATCAATACTTGCCATAATCAGTTATTTATATAGTTATCAATTTTATTTTCCACCCTTGATTTGATTCTGACGGGTAACAAACAATGCTGTACCAACAGGTGCATCTTCTGGAGAAGTAACAAGCAGAAACTTGTTCTGATCGTTTAACTTGAACGCATCCAATACATGTTTGAAAACAGGATATTTTGTATTGTTATCTGACTTAATCAACAAATTCAACTTTTTACCTGAATAAGCAGTCAATGCTTCCCTTACCCATACAGTGAGTTCCCCACCGGTAGAGTCAGCACAAGGAATACCAACTTGCTGTTTTAGTAAAGGCATTGAATTTTCATCTTCTGGGTCGAGTGACAATAAACTTTTAAGCTGACTGAATGGAACACCTACACTAGAGGCATTAACAAAGTTCTTTATTTCTGCTGGACCTAAACCTAAACCACGAGTTTGATTCATACTCTGAATCAACAACTGACGTGACTGTGGATTATCCATCGAAATAAACACTCTACCATCCTTGTCGATTGACACCATAAAGGCATCCTTCTCAGGCAACGCAATTGAAGAAACTGAATTTGGTGTAGTTACCTCCACAGGCTCTTCAGGCTTAAACTTGGTTGCCATGATGAAAAACGACAGGATAAGAAACGCAATATCCACGAAGGGAGTCATGTCGTTATCCGGTGCGTGTTTTTTTATTTTGACACTTGGCATGTTTACGTTTTTAAGATTAAGATGCTAATTCACCTTAATTCCATACATGGAATTAAATTATTTGTATTGTGATACGAAGCTCTGAGTCAAAGTGAAACCAGACTCATCAATACCGTAAGTGATAGAATCAATCTTAGTAGTGAATACGTTATACATCATCAAGGCAACAGAAGAAGTACCGATACCGAGTGCAGTATTGTAAAGTGCTTCAGAGATACCAACCGCAAGTTCTGCAGCCGCACCTGATCCACCCTCTTCACCCAATGCAGAGAATGATTTGATCATACCCAATACTGTACCCAAAAGTGCAACAAGTGTACCCAAAGAAGTAAGTGTAGATAAGAAAACCAAATTCTTTTGCAACATTGGTAATTCAAGAGCAGTAGCTTCTTCAACTTCTTTTTGAATTGCTGCAACTTTCTGGTCTGTAGAGAACTCAGTTGAAGAGATCATCTCTTTGTACTTCTTAAGACCTGCTTTCATTACGTTACCAACGCTACCTTTTTGCTTATCGCACAATGCAATTGCAGCGTCAACATTTTTGTTAGCTAATTCAAATTGTACTTTACGAACGAAATCAGCGTTCGATGAAGTACCTGTTGCTTTTCTGATGGTAAGGAAACGCTCAATTGAGAATACAACTACCATGAAAAAACATCCGATCAAAAGAGGTACAATGATACCACCTTCATACATACGATTCCAAGCACCGATCGGACCTTTGTGAGAAGGCCAGAAACCGCCCAACTCATCAGGCTTTGTAAATCCTGCTGGATCACCCAAGAAAAATCTCCATACTACATACCCAGCTACTACACATAAGATTGGAGCTAGATAAGAAATTGCGTTACCACCACCTTTCGATTGAGCTGAGGTTGATGCTTTAGCAGCTGCATTTGGTTTAGTTTCTGCCATGACTTTCGTTTTTTGATTTAAAGATTACGGTTTGGTAAAAAAATATGTTTATGTCGCTACTAAAATAGACAATCTGATGAAATAATCAAGTTGAATATTTTAAGGGCGGTGAGCAAGATAATAAAATTGATTAAAAAAAACACATGGGTGGAAAAAAATTAAAATTTGTTCAAATTGACGCAAATTTTATTTACAAAAGGCATCATTACCACTTGTAACAAAACTGTGTTTTATTCAGCATAAGGATTATATTTACCATCCACTTAAATCGCGTAAAATGAGAGCAAATCAACTTCTCGGGGCAATGTTAGTAGTTTCCCTGACCATCACCAATCAGTTTTCTGTTGTAGCACAGGAGAGAAGGGATAGAAACCCAACTCCTCCTCCAGCAGGTGCAACAGCAGCACCAGCTGCCACACCTCCAGCTGCGCCACCTGCGCCAGCTAAACCTGGACCAAAACCTTACAAAGATGTTATTACCGCAAAGGCAAAAACAACTAAAGGTTTATTCACTGTTCACAAGATAGATGAAAAGTATTTTTTTGAACTTCCTGAAAATCTTTTCAACAAAGAAATCATGGCCATCACACGTTTCAGCAAAGTTGCTGGAGGTGGAGGTGTTTATGGTGGTGAACTTGCCAACCAACAGGTTGTAAAATTTGAAAAAGGTCCGGATAACAAAGTATTCATGAGAGTAGTAACACTCATCAGTGTTGCAGATTCTTCTCAACCAATTTACAAAGCAGTTAGCAATTCTAATCTTGATCCAATCGCTGCTACATTTGATATTAAATCATTGGGCAAAGATTCAAGCGGGGCAGTAATTGAAGTAACTGATTTCTTCAAAGGAGATAACCAAGCAGTATCTGTTAGCAGTCAAGCTAAAAGAAGATTGAATCTTACTGGTTTACTCAACGATCGCTCTTACATTGATGTAATCAAGAGTTTCCCAATTAACACAGAAGTAAGAACTGTAAAAACGTATGCATCTTCTCCTGCTCCTGCAGGCATGGGCGGATTCCCTACTGCATCTTCACTTCCTGCTGCTAGTGCTGCTGGAGCAATCACATTAGAGATCAACACGTCATTTATAAAGTTGCCTGAAAATCCAATGCAACGCAGAATGAATGATCCACGTATTGGCTTCTTTGCTGAAGATTACACAAAATATAGTGATGATCAACAAAAAGTTGAGAACGAAAGTTTCGTTGTTCGTTGGAGATTGGAACCTAAAAAAGAAGATGTTGAAAAATGGAAGAAAGGTGAATTGGTTGAGCCTGTAAAACCAATCGTTTATTACATCGATCCAGCAACCCCAAAGAAATGGAGACCATATCTAATTCAGGGTATCAATGATTGGCAGAAGTCGTTTGAAAAAGCTGGTTTCAAAAATGCAATCATTGGAAAAGAATGGCCTGAGAATGACAGCACCATGAGCTTAGAAGACGCTCGTTTCTCTGTGCTTCGCTATTTCGCATCAGATATTCCAAATGCATATGGACCAAACGTTCATGATCCTCGCACAGGAGAAATCCTTGAAAGCCACATTGGCTGGTACCACAACGTAATGAGCCTAGTACACGATTGGTATTTCGTACAAACCGCAGCAGTTGATCCTGGTGCGCGCAAAATGAAATACGATGATGACTTGATGGGCAATTTGATCAGATTTGTTTCTTCACATGAAGTTGGTCACACACTTGGTCTTCGCCATAACATGGGATCAAGCAGCAAGACCCCTGTTGAGAAATTAAGAGATAAAACTTGGGTAGAAGCAAATGGACATACTGCTTCTATCATGGACTATGCTCGTTTCAATTATGTTGCACAACCAGAAGATAACATTGGCCGCTCTGGTCTATTCCCTAGAATTGGCGATTACGATGATTGGGCAATTGAATGGGGTTATGGCTATGGTGCAGATGATGTAGAAGCTGACAAAAAACAACGCAACAAGCTATACAACGATCGCATTGCTAAAAATCCAAGAATCTGGTTTGGCACTTATGAATATGGTAACATGTCAGATGCTAGAACACAGAGTGAAGATCTAGGCGATAATGCTGTTAAGGCTAGTGAGTACGGCGTTAAGAACCTAAAGAGAATCATGAGTCAACTTCCTGAGTGGACCAAAGAAGAATCTGACAGGTATGAGAACCTTGCTCAAATGTATCGTCAAGTAGTTGGTCAATTCAACAGATACGTAGGCCATGTATCACGTAACATTGGCGGTTACTATGAAACACAAAAAAGTGTTGAACAAGACGGTAGTGTTTACGAAGTAACTCCTAAGGCAGTTCAAAAAGAAGCAGTTGCTTTCATCAATAACCAATTGTTTGCTACGCCAACTTGGATGATTGATCCAAAAATCTTGGATAAAATAAGCAGTCCAACAGGTGATCAACTTGGATCACTTCAAGACAACACACTTGGAAGCCTTCTTTCTTCTGCTAGATTAACTAGGATGACCACATCATCAAAGCGTTTCCCTAATAGCTATGATATCGCTGAATTATTCTCTGATTTGAAGAAAGGTATTTTCTCTGAATTGAGCTCTAAGAAAGCAATTGATGGCTATAGAAGAAACCTTCAGAAGAGCTACGTAGAAAGAATGAGTGCTTTACTTGGAAATGCTCCAGCAGGTGGTGGTATCACAATTTCTATTGGTGGTGCAGTAAGCGCTGGACCTGATCCAAAGAAAACAGACGTAACTTCTGTAGTAAGAGCGCATCTTGCATCTTTAAGGTCAGAAATTCAAGCTACTATTCCTGCGACAAATGATACGATGAGTAAGTACCACTTGATGGATCTTTCTGAAAGAATAAAAACAGCTTTAGATCCGAAATAAATTTTGCAGGTTT
>JBDLUR010000123.1:0-23415 GCA_039805205.1 Bacteroidota bacterium | reverse complement strand
CCACCTGCAAACGTATCAAATAAACCTAACAAGCCAGATTTAGCGCTTTCTAAATCAAGTTTATTAGGATCAATTCCTGGGAGAGCTACGTGCGCGCCGAAACGGTATACGAGGATAAGCAAAAGGGTGATAGAAATCTTTGACTTCAGATCCTCAATACTCCAGATATTCTTAAGTGTTTGAATGAATTTCTTCACTGGAAACTTTTTTGTCCTTTATTCTTAACTGTTGACAGTTAAATATCGGAAATTATTTGATGATTTCAACAGATCCGCCAGCTGCTTCAACAATTGACTTCGCTTTTTCGCTGATGGCATTTACTTTAAAGTTAACCTTAGAGGTGATTGCACCATTACCAAGGATCTTAACTTTATCAGTACGGCTTACTAAGCCATTGATGTATAAATTTTCCATGCTGAAATCAGTGAGACCGTATTTCTCAACAAGTAATTCAACCTGACCGAGGTTAAATACTTTATATTCTACTCTACTGATGTTTTTGAAACCTACTTTAGGTATACGTCTTTGAATTGGCATCTGACCGCCTTCATGGCCACGCTTAGACTTATAACCGGCACGGCTTTGTCCACCTTTGTTACCTTTTGTTGAAGTTCCACCATGTCCTGAAGCTTCACCACGACCAATTCTTTTTTCTTTCTTAGTTGCGCCTTTTGCGGGCCTTAAAGTGTGTAATTTCATTTTTTTTGTTTTTACTCAACGCAGTCCCCTAAGACCACTCGTATAAGATTTAATTGATAGAATAAGACATTTAGGGAAATGCCTTAGATCTCTTCCACTTTTACCAAGTGAAGAACCTTTTTGACCATACCCAAGATTTGAGCAGTAGCTTCTACTTCAACCGAAGCATTAACTTTACGCAAACCTAGTGCTTCCATGGTGCGCTTTTGACGCTCTGGACGATCGATAACACTTTTTACTTTTGTGATTCTTACCTTTTTCATATTGAAACCCCTTGGGATTTTTTTTATTAATGATGTGTACCTGATTCAGTGATTAGCCATTGAAGACTTTCTTCAAACCGAGAGTTCTGGTTTTTGATACCTGAATCGGCTCACGAAGTAAAGCAAGTGCCTTGAAGGTAGCTTTTACCACGTTGTGTGGATTAGCAGAACCCAATGATTTTGCCAATACGTCTGTGATACCAACACTTTCAAGAACAGAACGCATGCTACCACCTGCAATCACACCAGTACCATGAGCAGCTGGCTTGATCAACACTTTAGAAGCACCTTCTTTAGCAAATTGGTCATGAGGGATAGTACCTTTCATAACAGGAACCTTGATAAGGTTCTTCTTTGCATCTTCTATTCCTTTTGTAATAGCTTCTTGAACTTCCTTAGCCTTACCAAGACCGTGTCCAACAACACCCTGTTCGTTACCCACAACTACCAATGCTGAGAAGCTAAATGCTCTACCACCCTTTGTTGTTTTAACAACACGATTGATAGCCACAACTTTCTCTTTCAACTCAAGGTCTCCGGCTTTGACTTTGGTGTAATTTACTTTTGACATCTATTGATATATTAATTTGAATGAAATAGATTAGAACTTAAGACCTCCCTCACGAGCACCTTCTGCAACAGCTTTGATTCTTCCATGGTAAAGAAAACCACCACGATCAAAAACACAAGAAGATAAGCCAAGTGCAATTGCTTTTTTAGCAATAGCTTCACCTACCATCTTAGACTTTTCAGTCTTTGTTCCTTTTTGAGCAGCAATATCTTTATCGCGTGATGAAGCAGCAGCAAGTGTATTGCCATTTACATCATCAATCATTTGTGCGTAGATATCTGTATTACTTCTGAATACGCTCAATCTTGGCATTTGTGCAGTACCTGATACTTTCTTTCGAATAGTATACTTGATTCTTTGTCTTCTTAATGCTTTTACGTTCATTGCTTATGGTTTATCCTGATGCTGCCAGGAGTTATTTAATATTATTTACCAGCTGCTTTACCTGCTTTACGACGGATGTATTCACCCTTATATTTCACACCTTTTCCTTTGTATGGTTCTGGCTTTCTCAAGCTTCTGATTTTAGCTGCAACCTGACCAAGTAGCTGCTTATCGCTACCCTCAAGGAAAATTCTTGGGTTGTCACCCTTTTCCTGTGTAGTTCTTACACTCAATTCTTTTGGAACTTCAAATATGATGTTGTGAGAATATCCTAATGCAAGATCCAAAACATTACCTTGGTTAGCTGCTTTATAACCTACACCCACCAATTCCAATTCTTTCTTGAAACCGGTTGTTACACCAACAACAAGATTGTTAACCAAAGCCCTTGAAAGACCATGCAAAGCACGGTGTCTGATTTGTTCAGTTGGACGCTTAAGTTCAACTGTAGTACCATTGATTTCAACAGTGATATCACGATCGATAGCCTGCTTCAATTCTCCTTTAGGACCCTTAACAGTAACAACATTGTCTGATCCTACTGTGAGGGTTACACCTGCTGGAAGTTCAATTAATTTCTTACCTATACGAGACATAGTATTTGTTTTTAGTTCCTGCCGTTTACTTTTGGATGGTTTCAGTTCCGTATAGAAAACTTAGTGCGCAATCCAAAACCTTCCGACAGGAAGATTGAGTTTAATATATATAGCAAAGTACTTCACCACCTACATTCTGGGCCTTAGCGTCTTTATCAGTCATCACGCCCTTAGAAGTAGAAAGGATTGCAACACCAAGGCCATTTTTTACTCTTTTGAATTCAACTGGCTTAGCGTACTGTCTCAAACCTGGACGAGATACACGTTCCATGGTTTTGATTGCTGGTTCCTTGGTTGTAGGATCATACTTCAAGGCGATTTTGATTACGCCTTGCTTGCTGTCATCTTCAAATTTGTATTTCAAGATATAACCTTGGTTATACAAAATCTCGGTGATTCTCTTCTTCAAGTTAGAAGCTGGAATCTCTACAATTCTGTGTCCTGCCATCTGTGCATTTCTGACCCTTGTCAGAAAGTCTGCGATTGGATCTGTTGTCATATTATTTTCCTCTTTAGTTCCGTTTGAACGGAATTATTTAGGTTTAAGTTTTTTGTTTTCTAATTCGTTCCTTTTACCAGCTCGCTTTTTTCACGCCTGGGATTTTACCTGCAAGCGCCATTTCGCGGAAGGTTACCCTTGATAGTCCGAAGAACCTCATGTAACCCTTAGGACGACCAGTGAGTTGACATCTGTTCTTTAAACGAACACTTGAAGAGTTTTTTGGAAGTTGGTCAAGTGCTTGCCACTCACCTGCAGCTTTTAAAGCAGCACGTTTTTCAGCAAACTTCTCCACCATTTTTTCTCTTTTCCTTTGTCTGGCTTTTACCGATTCTTTTGCCATAATCTTCTATAGTTGTGTTGATCGGGGTGGTTACCCGTTATCGTTTTGAATTAATCCTTTTTCATGTTTTTGAAAGGCATACCAAGTTCCTTCAACAATTCGTAAGCCTCTTCATTGTTCTTAGCGGTTGTTACGAATGTGATATCCATACCTGTAATCTTAGTTACCTTATCGATATCGATTTCAGGGAAAATGATTTGCTCAGTCACGCCAAGTGTATAGTTACCGCGACCATCAAAAGCTTTCTCGCTAACTCCTTTAAAGTCACGTACACGTGGAAGAGATGCTGCAATCAATCTGTCGAGGAATTCAAACATCTTAACACCGCGTAAAGTTACACGAGCGCCAATCGGCATGTTCTTTCTCAACTTAAAGTTGGAGATATCTTTCTTTGAACGTGTTGGAACTGCTTTTTGTCCTGTAATTGTTGTCAATTCATCGATAGCGATATCGATCAACTTCTTATCAGATACTGCACCATTTACACCTCTGTTAAGGCATATTTTGGTCAATTTTGGTACCTGCATTACAGAACTGTAAGCAAATTTCTTCATCAAAGCAGGAACCACATCCTTGTGGTATTTTGCTTGTAATCTGGGTGTATAAGTAGATGTGCTCATTATTTGATAACCTCCCCTGACTTTTTAGATATTCTAACTAGTTTACCGTTTTCTCTTGTTCTCTTGGTTTTGGTAGCTACTTCTTTCTTAGCATCCCAAAGCATCACATTACTGATGTGTATAGCCGCTTCCTTTTTAACCAATCCACCTTGCGTATTTTGCGCTGATGGTTTAGTGTGACGGGTAACAATGTTAACACCTTCAACAAGCACTCTTGATTTTTCTGGAATTACTTCCAAAACCTTGCGAGGCTTTTTTAGGTCCTTGTCGTCACCAGCAATTACCACTACGGTATCGCCTTTTTTAATATTGAATTTGGCCTTGAATCTATTGCTCATCTTCTTTATTTTATACGTTGTTCACGCAGTTATTGACTATTAAAGCACTTCAGGTGCAAGTGATATAATTTTCATGTACCCCTTGTCTCTCAACTCACGAGCAACTGGGCCGAAGATACGAGTACCTCTTGGCTCATCTGCTGCATTAAGTATCACCACTGCATTGTCATCGAAACGGATATATGATCCATCTTTACGACGAAGCTTGTTTTTAGTGCGCACGATAACCGCTTTCGCAACAGTACCTTTCTTGATACCGCCTGCAGGAATTGCATCTTTAACGGTAACAACAATCTTGTCACCAATCTTGGCATAATCCTGGCCACTGTTTCCCAATACGCGGATACATAGTACTTCTTTGGCACCGCTGTTATCTGCTACATTCAATCTGGATTCTTGCTGAATCATTTTTTTATATTTTATCCGGCTGTTGCCGTGTGGTTAACGATGTGTCTTTTGACGTTCGTGAATACCTTATTTCGCTTTTTCGATAATCTCAACCAATCTCCAACGCTTTGTCTTACTCAAAGGTCTTGTTTCCATGATTCTAACAACATCACCAGGCTTTGCCTCATTCTTCTCATCATGCGCATGGAACTTGGTCGTCTTTTTAACGAACTTTCCATAAATAGGGTGTTTTACCTTTCTTTCAACGGCAACCGTGATGGTCTTTTCCATTTTGTCGCTGCTGACTACCCCTGTTTTGGTTTTGCGAATTTTTCTATCAAGCATTTTTTCTATTTTTTTTTCCGACTACTCGGAATTGATTTACATGATTGGATGATTAAGCCAAGGCTCTCTTTTTCAATTCTGTTTTTAGTCTTGAAATATCTCTTCTCAGCGCCCTGATACTCATAGGATTTTCAAGTGGAGTGATTGCGTGAGCAAATTGCATTTTCTTCATACGCATTTCATCTTCACCGATCTTAGCCTTGATATCAGCGTCACTTAGTGAGGCCAGGCTTTTTAAAAATTCAATCTTTTTTGACATGTTACAGTAGTTTAACTTTCTTTAATCCTTATGCTACAAGATCTCTACGGATCACAAATTTAGTTTTGATCGGAAGCTTAGCAGCCGCAAGATGCATTGCATCTTTTGCTACTTGCTCAGAAACACCTTCCACTTCAAACAAAATCCTTCCTGGCTCAACAACTGCTGCCCAGAATTCAGGATTACCTTTACCCTTACCCATCCTCACTTCTTGTGGCTTGCGGGTTACTGGTTTATCAGGGAAAATTCTGATCCAAACATTACCTTCCCTTTTCATTGCACGGGTCATTGCTTGACGTGCTGCTTCTATTTGTCTATTGGTCATCCAAACAGGTTCCATGGCTTTAAGTCCGTATGAACCAAATGCCAATGTAGTTCCTCTCTTCGCTACCTCTCTAATCCTTCCTTTTTGGGCCTTCCTGTGTTTCGTTCTTTTTGGTTGTAACATCTTGAAGTATGTTTATAAATACACTTAATGATTTAATTATGCTCTACGGTCTCTTTGTCCGCGTCTGTCATCACGACCACCACCTCTTCTGTCGTCACGACCGCCACCACGAGAATCTCTTCTCTCAGTTGTTTCAGCCTTACCACCTACGAAATTTGGATTAAGATCACGCTTAGCAAGTACCTCACCTTTACAAATCCAAACCTTGATACCAATTTTTCCATATACAGTCTGTGCAAACACAGAAGCATAATCGATATCCATTCTGAAAGTATGCAAAGGAACACGTCCTTGTTTGATTTCTTCTGAACGCGCAATCTCAGCACCACCAATTCTTCCACTCACCTTGATCTTAATACCTTCGGCACCAAGACGAAGTGTAGAAGCTATCGCCATCTTAATAGCACGCTTGTAGTTGATACGGTTTTCAATCTGCTTGGCAATTGTCTCACCAACAATGTTCGCATCTAATTCAGGACGACGAATTTCAAGAATGTTGATTTGAACATCTTCCTTACCAGTAAGCTTCTTCAACTCTTCTTTGATTCTATCAACCTCTCCACCACCTTTACCAATAATGATACCAGGCTTAGAAGTATGAATAGTAATAATCAATTTATTTAAAGTACGCTCAATCACTATCTTGGCGATACCACCCTTATTGATACGGGCATTGAGGTAATTACGGATCTTGTTATCCTCGATGAGCTTGGTAGCATAATCTTTTTTGTTACCGTACCAGTTACTCTCCCATCCGCGGATGATACCTAACCTATTGCCAATTGGATTCGTTTTTTGACCCATTATGATTCAGTTTGAATGTTCTTAATTTTTTGCATCAACAATTACAGTGACATGGTTGCTACGCTTACGCATACGGTAAGCACGACCCTGAGGAGCAGGAAGCATACGCTTGATGCTGCGTGCACCATCAACAAAGATGGTCTTCACCACAAGTGCTTCAACATTTCCACCTTCGTTCTTCTGCTTCCAGTTGCTTACTGCGGATAAAACCAACTTACGCAATGGAGTTGCACTGTGCTGAGGATGGTGCTCCAAAATAGCTACGGCTTGTTCAACTTTCATTCCACGGATATGATCCGCCAAAAGACGCATCTTACGAGGAGAGGTTGGATAATTTCTCAATTTTGCTACTGCTTCCATAATTTATTTTTTCCGTCCTGGAGTTTTAACCCTAGAACCTGTTTATACTTTCTTGCTTGAGTGTCCTTTGAAGTTTCTGGTAGGTGCAAATTCACCGAGCTTATGGCCCACCATGAATTCTGTTACATACACAGGGATGAACTTATTGCCATTGTGCACAGCAAATGTATGCCCAACGAAATCAGGTGTAATGGTACTTCTGCGGCTCCATGTTTTCACAACAGCCCTTTTTGATTTACCATCATTCATCGCTTCAACCTTCTTCTCTAATTTGGCCGCTACATACGGACCTTTTCTAATTGAACGAGCCATAATATTGTTTTCTTGTTATGTGTTCTTTTCTTATTTACTATTTAGCCAACTTTTTTCCGTTCTTACGCTGGATAATCAACTTATCACTTCCTTTACCAAGTGTTCTTGTCTTTTCTCCTTTTGCGTATTTACCAGTACGGCTACGTGGATGACCTCCTGAAGATCTACCTTCACCACCACCCATCGGGTGATCAACCGGGTTCATGGCAACACCCCTGTTACGTGGACGAATACCTTTCCAACGGTTTCTACCCGCTTTACCCATGCTTTCAAGACTGTGATCTGAGTTAGAAAGTACACCAACTGTTGCAAAACAATTGATTAATACTTTTCTCAATTCACCAGAAGGCATTTTCAATACTGCATATTTCTCTTCCTTGTTGGTCAACTGAGCAGAAGCACCTGCACTACGTGCAATCTTACCACCCTGACCAGGCTGCATTTCAATGTTGTGAAGGTTAGTACCCAATGGCATGTTCTTCATCATGAGGGCATTACCCACTTCAGGAGCAACAGCATCACCACTAACTACAGTCATACCCACTTCCAAACCTTGTGGAGCAAGAATATAACGCTTCTCTCCATCTGCATAGTTCAATAATGCGATGAACGCAGTTCTATTTGGATCGTACTCGATAGATGCTACTTTCGCAGGAATCTCATGCTTGTTACGCTTAAAATCGATCACACGGTACATTTTTTTGTTACCGCCACCGATATAACGCATTGCACGACGACCTTGCGCATTTCTACCGCCAGTTTTCTTTACTGTCTCCAACAAAGACTTTTCAGGAGTATTTGTAGTAACCTCCGCATAGGCGTTACCGATTCTCCATCTAGTACCGGCTGTAATTGGTTTGTATTTCTTTAATGCCATGATTTTATTTTTTTAGCCTTAGGCCTTTTCAATTAAAAGTTTGCGTACAAATCAATAGTGTCATTTTCACCAACAGTAACGAAAGCTTTTTTATAACCAGGCTTTCTGCCGCTGATAACACCAGCTTTGGTCATACGGCTCTTGGTCTTTGCCGGAGCAACTGCTGTTCTGACATCCTCAACTGTAACACCATAAAAATCTTCAACCGCTTTTTTGATCTCCAACTTGTTGGCCATACGGGCAACCTTGAAAGAATATACACGGCGCTTTTCTGAAAGCTGATTTGCCTTTTCCGAAAGAATGGGCTTCACCAATACATCAGCAAGTTTCATATTTCCTGTTTAATTAATTTAATAATGGTTTATGCTTCAGCTCCTTCTTCCATTTCTGCAAACAACTTAGCAGCTGATTCAGACAATACTAAAACATCTGCATTCATCACATCATAAGTATTGATGTCGGAAAGAACAGAAGTTAATACTGATGGAATATTTCTAGCACTTACAAATACATTTTCATTCAACTCAGGCATCACATATAAAGCCTTCTTGTCAAGAACATTCAAGCTCTTCAACATACCAGCAAATGTTGCAGTTTTAGGAGCTTCCATTTGAAGATCTTCAACTACCACAATTGCATTTGCCTTATTCTTATGGCTCAATGCGCTGATTTTTGCTAAATCCTTCACACGACGATTCAATTTGATATCGTAACCATGTGGTTTAGGACCAAAAATAGTACCACCACCTTTATACAAAGGGTTACGGAGATTACCCTTACGAGCACCACCTGTACCTTTCTGACGATGTAGCTTCCTACTAGCACCCTGTACTTCAGCACGTGTCTTTACTTTATGTGTACCCTGACGCTGAGCAGCCAAAAACTGCTTCACGGCAAGATAGATCACGTGGTTGTTTGGTTCTGCACCAAATATTTCGTCAGGCAACTCAACCGACCTGCCTGTCTTACTTCCTGTTAATGATAATACGTCTACTTGCATGATCTATGCGTTAATTATTTCTGAATGTAAATAATGGAACCGTTATGACCTGGTACACAACCACTGATCAAAATGTAATTCTTCTCAGCAAAAATCTTTACCACTTTGAGTCCTTTTACTTTCACACGATCACCACCCATACGGCCGGCCATACGCATGCCCTTGAAAACTCTTGATGCATCGGATGAGTTACCGATTGAACCTGGAGCACGCTGACGATCGTGCTGACCATGCGATTGTTCTCCAACACCAGAAAAACCATGACGTTTTACAACACCCTGGAATCCCTTACCTTTTGAAGTTCCAACCACATCCACTTTTTCACCTTCAGCGAAGATTTCACAAGTGATGGTTTCACCAATGTTTTTCTCAAGGCTATAATCCCTGAATTCTTTAATAAAACTTTTTGGAGCAGTAGAGGCCTTAGCAAAATGGCCTTTTTCAGATGCAATTGCTCTTTTGTCGGCTTTCTCACCGAAAGAGAGCTGAAGGGCAGTGTAACCGTCGCCTTCCATTGTCTTAACTTGTGTTACAACACATGGACCAGCTTCAATGACGGTGCACGGGGTTTGTCTCCCGTCGGGACCGAAGATGCTGGTCATCCCAATTTTTTTACCGATAATTCCTTTCATTTTCTTTTGTTTTTGCCCTTTTCGGTTAAATGGACAGTGAGGCATGACCTCGCTTCAATCCCAGTTTGCTATCGACCTTTTCCGCTTCTCCCGAATCGTCGGGATGGAAGTACCAATAGTAAACAAACCTCGAAGGGCTTGTTTATATTTAAACTCTCTTTTGAGAGAAAAAATTAAGTTCAGCGCTCCTTTTTCTCATGCCAACGGCAATCAGTTAGGAGATGAATGAATAAGAACTGTGGCATACTACTTGCGTAGACTTGCCTAAGGCCTCATCAGGCCTTGATTTCAACATCAACACCACTTGGAAGATCGAGCTTACTCAATGCATCCACTGTACGTGAAGATGAAGTATAAATGTCTAACAAACGCTTGTGCGTACACAACTGGAACTGCTCACGCGCCTTCTTATTAACGTGCGGCGACTTCAACACAGTAAAAATTCTTTTCTGTGTAGGCAAAGGAATTGGTCCGGTAATAACGGCTCCTGTGCTGCGCACGGTTTTCACAATCTTCTCCGCAGATTTGTCAACGAGGTTATGATCGTATGACTGTAATTTTATCCTGATTCGCTGTGACATAGTTATACTCCCATTTTTTAAATGGGGATGCAAAAGTAGGAATAAGTTTTATACTTTCAAAAGAAATTATTAAAATTTTCGCAGGAATCTGGGATTTAAGCAAGAAAAAAGTCCCGGTGGGTACCGGGACTTAACCTATTCAAAATCAATGTAATGATTAAGCGTCTTTTGCTTTACCCTTCACTCTTGCAATTACTTCCTCAGCAATATTGTTTGGCGCTGGGTTGTAATGAGAGAACTCCATGGTAGAAGATGCACGTCCAGACGACAATGAACGGAGCTGTGTAACGTAACCAAACATTTCGCTCAATGGCACTTTTGCTTTGATTACTTGCGCACCTGCTCTGCTGTCCATTCCTTCCAACATACCTCTTCTTCTATTCAAGTCGCCAGTAACATCACCCATGTACTGCTCTGGGGTAATTACCTCAACTTTCATAATTGGCTCCAACAATACTGGCTTCGCCTTTCTAGCTGCCTCACGGAAACCTTGCTTAGCACAAAGCTCGAAAGACATAGAGTCAGAGTCAACCTGGTGGAAGCTACCATCAAAAATTCTCACCTTCATGCTCTCCACAGGATAGTTAGCCAATACACCAGTAGACATTGATTGCTCAAATCCTTTCTGGATAGCAGGAATGAATTCACGTGGAATAGATCCTCCGAAAATATCATTTACAAACTGCATCGACTTACCTGCATTCTCTTTCAACCATTCTGCATCAGCTGGACCGAATTCAAACACGATATCAGCGAATTTACCACGACCACCAGTCTGCTTCTTCAAAGTCTCACGGTGCTGAATAGAAGTTTGGAAAGCCTCTTTATAAGCAACCTGTGGTGCACCTTGGTTAACTTCTACCTTAAACTCTCTGCGCATACGATCCACAATAATCTCCAAGTGCAATTCACCCATACCGCTGAGGATGGTCTGACCTGTTTCCTCATCTGTCTTTACACGCAAGGTTGGATCTTCTTCTACCAACTTAGAAATTGCCAAGCCCATCTTATCTACGTCAGCTTGCGCCTTAGGCTCAACTGCCACAGAGATTACCGGCTCAGGAATAAACATATTCTCCAATACAATAGGATGGTTCTCATCACACAAAGTATCACCAGTCTTAATTTCTTTGAAACCTACCGCTGCACCAATATCACCAGCCTCGATGAAATCAATTGGATTCTGCTTGTTCGCAAACATCTTCATGATACGGCTGATACGCTCTTTTTTACCACTTCTTACATTCAATACATAAGAACCAGCATCAAGGTGACCAGAATATACACGGAAGAAAGCAAGACGTCCAACAAATGGATCAGTCATGATCTTGAAAGCCAATGCTGCAAATGGTTCAGAAGCTTCTGGCTTACGTACCAAAGTTTCGCCATTATCAGGATTGATTCCTTCTACCGCATCAATATCTACTGGTGAAGGGAGGTAACGACAAACAGCATCCAATGCGGTTTGTACACCCTTGTTCTTGAATGAAGAACCACACATCATTGGAACGATACTCAAATCAATACAAGCCTTACGAATAGCTTCATGCACTTCTTCTTCAGTGATTGAATTTGGATCTTCAAAAAACTTCTCCAATAATTTGTCATCATACTCTGCAACAGCCTCAATCAAATTTTGTCTCCACTCATTGGCTTCTTCAACCATATCAGCAGGTACTGGAATCTCGTCAAAAGTCATTCCCTCAGTCTCCATGTGCCAGATGATTCCTTTCATCTTGATCAAGTCAACAACACCTTTAAAATTATCTTCTGCACCAATTGGCAATTGCAAAGGCACTGCCTTAGCACCCAACATTTCTTTCACCTGCTTAACAACCATAAGGAAGTCAGCACCACTACGATCCATTTTGTTTACAAAACCAATTCTTGGAACCTTGTAACGGTTAGCCTGACGCCATACTGTCTCCGACTGTGGTTCTACACCATCTACCGCAGAAAACAAAGCAATCAAACCATCCAAAACACGCATAGAACGCTCCACCTCTACAGTGAAATCCACGTGACCTGGAGTATCAATAATGTTGAAATAATATTTCTTTGTATCTGGAGTTTGCTTTCCCAATACTGTAGGGAAATTCCACTGGCAGCTTACCGCCGCTGAAGTAATGGTAATACCACGCTCTTTTTCTTGCTCCATCCAGTCGGTTGTAGCTGCACCATCGTGCACCTCTCCGATCTTGTGAATCATACCTGTGTAGCGTAGAATACGCTCTGTTGTTGTGGTCTTACCAGCGTCGATGTGTGCGGCAATTCCGAAGTTGCGTTGAAATTTCAAGTCTGCCATGACTATTTTGTTGTTTAATTTTTTATACGAATCGGGACCAAAATCGAGTGCTGTTTCAGCACCCTACTTTTTGCGGGTGCAAAGTTAAGACATGCACTGCAGATATGGAAATAAAAAAGGGTTGCCAAACAGCAACCCTTCTCATTATTTATTTTAGGATTATACACGGAAGTGTGCAAAAGCCTTGTTGGCTTCAGCCATACGGTGTGTATCTTCTTTTTTCTTATATGCTCCACCTTCACCCTTGCTCGCAGCTACGATTTCGTTAGCCAATTTATCTGACATACTACGACCGTTGCGCTCTCTTGAGAAACGCACCAACCACTTGATACTCAAAGAAATTTTTCTGTCAGGACGTACTTCAGATGGAATCTGAAAAGTTGCACCACCAATACGACGGCTTCTCACCTCAACAGCTGGTGTAACGTTGCTCAATGCCCTCTTCCACACTTCATAACCATCTTCACTGGTCATTTTTGAAACTTTATCAAGGGCATCATAAAAAATATTCAATGATGCATCCTTCTTTCCCTGCCACATTACGTTGTTTACAAAACGTGTTACCAAAGTATCATTGAACTTCGGATCTGGTGCTAAGGGTAATTTTTTTGCTCTTGACTTCCTCATCTATATAGGTTTCGATGTTATTATGTTATTTTTTAGCCTTTTCACGCTTGGTACCATACTTAGACCTGCTCTGCTTACGGTCTTTAACACCGGCAGTATCCAAGCTACCCCTTACGATATGGTAACGTACACCCGGCAAATCCTTAACACGACCACCTCTAATCAATACGATAGAGTGCTCCTGTAGGTTATGACCTTCACCTGGGATGTAGGCAATAACCTCGATTTTATTGGTTAAACGAACCTTAGCAACCTTCCTCAAAGCTGAGTTAGGCTTCTTAGGTGTAGTAGTGTATACACGTGTACAAACGCCACGGCGTTGTGGACAAGCATCTAAAGCCCTAGACTTACTCTTGGCTTTGATGATCTCTCTTCCTTTTCTTACGAGCTGTTGAATTGTAGGCATTCTACCCTTTTTTTAACGGGACGGCAAAGGTAGGAGTAAATTTTGAAAATCCAAACGCCTAACTGCCACTTTTTTTGTTCCCTTTTTTTAATCACTCACTTTTACCATCCAACCATGGGTATCTGGCACCAATCCATCACGGATATCCGTCAACCTTTTTTTGAGCTCATCGGCTATGGGTTGGTTCAATGGATTAAACTTCATGATGAAATTCTGATAGTTAATTTCTTCAATCTTGGCGATGGTTGCAGCTGTACCAGAGCCAAATGCTTCGGCAAATTCTCCAGCTTTATAGGCGTCAACCAATTCATCGATTGAGACCTCTCTCTCCTCAACAGGTATCCCTAAGTCTCTTGCCACCCTCACAACACTGTCACGGGTAACTCCTTCCAAAATGGTACCCGATTCCAACCCAGGTGTTAATAACTTACCCCCCACCAAGAAGAAAACATTCATTGTTCCACACTCCTGTACATACTTATGCTCACTGGCGTCGGTCCATAATACTTGATCATACCCTCTCTCCTTTGCAACAGCAAAGGGATGTAAAGAAGCAGCATAATTTCCTGCTGTCTTAGCATTTCCTACCCCCCCACGGGCTGCACGAACATATTCCTCTTCTACCCAAAGGCGCATAGGCGCTGCATAATATGCTCCAACTGGACTCAAAATAATCAAGAATTTATAGGTGGTGGATGGCATCACACGCATCACTTGATCTGTTGCGAACATGAACGGCCTCACATACATGGCATGTTCCAACTCATGCGGAATCCACTGATCATCCACTTGCAACAACTTCTTCATACCTCCCATGAATAGCGCTTCAGGCACTTCTGGCATCTCCATTCTCAAAGCAGAACGATTGAATCTTTTCATGTTCTCTAAAGGACGATAAATGGCTGCACTGCCATCTTTCATGCGATAGGCCTTGATTCCTTCAAATATGGATTGCCCATAATGGATGGCCGATAAAGCTGGCTCAAAAGAAAGAGGACCATATGGAACAATTTCAGCACTCACCCACTCTCCATCTTTATAATCTGCCACAAACATGTGATCTGTGAAATAATTACCAAAGCCCAAATTGTTGAAATCTACCGACATCTTTTTGGATGTCGTCGCTTTCGTTATCTTTATCGCATCCATGGAGTGCATAAGTTATATTTTATGCAAAGAAACAAAATCAATGGCCATTAACAAAGGAAAGTGTAGATATGGGCGCAACAGAAAATAACTTATTGCACAATGAAGTGCTAACAGCATTGTTCAAAAATTGCTTTCTTGTAGATTTATCAACAAACACACAAGAGCATGAAGAACAACATACAGCGCCTAAGTTCGCAGAAGTATTGGTATTTCATCACCATCATCAAAATGAATTACCACCTTCACAACTCTCTTTATTGGAAGCAATACTGAATGCGTGTAAATTAAGTACAGCACAAGTAATGATTTACAGCAGAAATAATACCAACGTTACTCCACTTAATTCAATGATTGAAAAACATCAACCTCAGAAAATCATATTATTTGGTGTTGACCCTCCCACAATAGGCCTCCCTATTCATTTTCCGGTATTTCAAATTCAGGCCTACCAACAAGTGCAATATCTACATGCACCTTCTTTGAATGAGTTGGAAACCGATAAACAAATGAAGATTCAATTATGGCAGAAACTAAAACAGTTGTTTCCGTGATGAAGAAAATTATTTTTGCCACCAACAACAAAAACAAGGCTGATGAAATCAGATTGATTTTAGGCGAACAATTTGAAATCAACACACTGAAAGAAGCCGGTATATTTATTGACATCCCAGAACCTTTTCATACGCTCAAAGAAAATGCAATTGAAAAAGCAACGGTGATTTTTAATTTGAAAAAAGAGGACTGTTTTTCAGAGGATACTGGACTTGAAGTGGAAGCACTTGACGGCGCTCCTGGCGTTTTCTCAGCCCGATATGCGGGAGAACATGCAACTGCTGAAGACAATATTCAAAAGCTACTACTCGCGCTAGAAGGTAAAAAAAACAGAAAAGCTTGTTTTACTACCTGCATTTGTCTTATCCTAAATGGAAAACAACATTTTTTTGAAGGAAAATGTCATGGCACTATTGCAGAGGCTGTAAAAGGTGAAAAAGGATTTGGCTACGACCCGGTTTTCATTCCTGAAGGATATCAACATACCTTCGCAGAACTGGAACCAAAAATAAAATCAGAAATCAGTCACCGTAAAAAAGCTGTTGCCCAAATGGTAGAGTTCCTTGTGCAATTTCAGCAAAACAAATAAATTTTAAATGTCAAGCAACCAATTTCCGGATGATTACGACTTAATAAGAGGTTGCCTCCAAAATAGCGCTGCTATGCAAAAAAAGCTGTACGATAAATATGCAGCTAAAATGTATGGAATAGCACTCAGGTATGCTCACAGCCAAGAGGATGCAAAAGATATTTTACAAGACGGATTTGTTAAGGTCTACAAAAACCTCAGCAAATTCAAAGGAGCAGGATCGTTTGAAGGATGGATGAGGAGGATTTTGGTGAATACCGCAATTGAACACTACAGAAAGAAAAACAACACCTATGAAATCCAAGAATCACATGAGGAAAGTATTACTGATGGAGATGTAACTGCACTTGATAAATTAGCAGCTGCAGAAATACTCAACATGGTAAAAGCACTACCTAATGGGTACAGGACCGTGTTTAATCTTTTTGCTATTGAAGGTTACTCACACAAAGAAATCGCGGAGATGTTGAACATCACTGAGGGTACAAGTAAATCGCAATACGCAAGAGCAAAAGCATTGCTACAAGAAAAGATCAGAAACCAGGAAAATAAATAGCCATGGAATGGAATAAAAAAATAAAAGACCATTTACAGCAGCTAGAGGTTGCACCCCCAGAAGATTGCTGGGAGAATGTTTCCGCGGAACTACAACAGGCAAAAGTTATTCCCATGTCAAGCTCCTACTCCAGAGCGATCACCTGGTTAAAATACAGTGCAGCGGCAGTTGTTATTGGACTATCGGTGTTTACCTTCATCAATGAGCCTTTTCGTAATGCTTTACAAAATGCAGTTTTAGGTCCTGGTACAAAAGCTGCAATTATCGACTCCACTCCCGCCAATAGAACAGATTCGATTACACTGAATGATACCGCCCGTTAATTTTATTTTTGGCTAATGGCTCAAAAAATCAACATCCCTACACCTGTCTGCTTTACAGCAGAAAGAAAAGTAACGACTTCAGACATCAATTATGGCGGACATGTAGGGAATGAAAGATTTTTACTCTTCGCACAAGAAACAAGAATTTCTTTTTTAAAAACATTTGGTTTCTCTGAAATAGCTTTTGGGGCATACGGACTCATTCTTGCTGAAGCGCATATCGAATACTTGAATGAACTTTTCGAAGAAGAAAATCTAACGATAGATTTATCCATCACAGCGCCAACAAGGGTTGCGTTTGAATGCTATTATCAAATCAAAACAATAAGAGCTGGAAAAGAAATCAAGGCTGCTGTCATCCGAACCAACATGGTCTGCTTTGATTACAAAGAGAGAAAAGTAAAATCTATACCAGACAATATTAAAACCCTGCTTACAGCAAAAGCAAAAGGATAACTTATTGGTTCCAGATATCCCAAGAAGCATCTGCTTGTATAACCAACATATCTGCTCCATTTTCAATCAAAGCTCCTCTTTGCTCTCCCTCTACCAAAAACTTTGTCTTTGCTGGATTGTAGACTAAGTCGTACAAATAATGTGTCTCATTCAACAGATGGTATGGAATGCTTGGTGCCTTATCCACATTGGGATACATACCCAAGGGCGTTGTATTGATTATAAGCGTATGCGACTCCATTATCTTTTTATCCAATTCATTGTAGGTGATATTTCCCTCACCTTTTGTCCGACTGACCTCTAAGTAATCAATACCTTTCTTTCGTAGTACATAATGCACCGCTTTTGCTGCACCTCCAGTCCCTAATACAAGTGCTTGCTTGTGAGTAACTGACAATTGCCTTTCAAGTGTCTTTTCAAAACCAAGCACATCGGTATTATATCCAATTAATTTCCCATCACGGATACAAATACAATTGCAAGCTTGGATGTCTTTTACCACATCTGACTGTTCATCCAAAAAAGGAAGCACTTGCTCTTTGTAAGGTATTGTTACGTTTAACCCCTTTAATACTGTTTCAGCTTTTAGGAGAGCTGGCAGTTGATCGATATTTTCAATAGGAAATAATTCATATACATGATCTTGAATAGATTCTCGCTCAAACTTTTCAGTGAAATATTTCTTAGAAAACGAGTGACTTAGCGGATAGCCTATCAAGCCATATTTAATCATGCATAAAGTTTACTTGTTGAGAAACAGACTGAATGTATCTCCGCGTAAACCTATTCGCATGGCTTCTAGAGCAATGATTTCACTTGGAGCGATATTGCCTAGGTTTACATTTGCACCTAATAATTCAATAAAATACAATTGCTGTGCCTTTTGTGGAGCTTCCCACAATATTTTCTCTCCTGGAATTTGAGTAAGAATTTCCTGAACCAATCCTTCTCTCACCTCTCCGCTTCCCCTGTAGATACCAACATTACCCGCCTCTCTTGCTTCTGCAATCACATAAGTAGCACCAGCACTCAATTCTGCGCGCATCAATTCAATCCACTTGTATGGTGGTATAATATGTGCTGCATCTTTGCTTCCTACTTCACTTAAAACAGTACCAATGCCGCTTAGCTTTTCAATGTATCCACATTTCTCGGCATGAGGAATGCTGATAGACCCATCGCTCACTTCCATGTAGGAAATATTGTAGTCCTTACAAAGCGAAATGTACTCATTGAATTGATTACGGATCAAGAATGCCTCCATTAAAGTTCCTCCGAAATAGACAGGTATACCAGCAGATTGGTACAAATCAATTTTCTCTCTCAATTTTGGTGTCACGTAAGCAGTGCCAAACCCAAGCTTTACAATATCTACGTGAGGGACTGCATTCTCTATGAAATTTTTTGCCTCTTCCAGTGTAAGCCCCTTATCCATCACCATTGTAATCCCCTCTTTTCTTGGCTTTGCCAAACGATCAGGCATTTGAGATAAATTGAAATTCATAAGCAGAACGATATTTGGCTTCAAAAATACGAAACCATGTATAAACTACACAATCGAATGCGCAAATGATCAGAAATGCTTTCTGCGCTTTGATTTTAAGAGCAACTCTACAACCTGTGGATACTTAACTGCTGAAGGATAAAGCTTTAGGAAAAGTTTGAGCTGTTTAGGGAACGCTTCTATTGTTTTTTCCAATAACGTGAAACCCAAATTGGCTTTTCCTTCTGCCAGTAAAACGGCACTCTCGTAAAAATCAAGCACTGGCTTGTCCCCTATCCGCAAACGTGCTTGCTGAATTTGTTTCTCGGCCTCTGAATACTGACCAGCCTCAAACAAGGATCTGATCAGTGCCTCCCACCCTTTGAGGTTGCGTGGCTTTGATTGAACTACTGTTAGAAAATAATGAACAGCATCTTTATACTTACCCAATTTCATATTACACTCACCCATAATCAGGTTAAATTCTGGATCAAGTCTTTTGATGCGGAGGGCCATGTCTAGATACTTGACTGCTTGCTGGTATTTATTCTCTTTCATGTAGGTTGCAGCCACCTTTATGTAGAGTCTTGCATTATCCGGGTTTAAATGAGAGGCTTTTCGGTAATAAAATCTGGCTTGAGCAAAATTTCTGATCTTTTCATAACAATAACCAATTGCCTGATAAATCAAATCTTCTGGTCGGGCTAGCTCTATCACTTTCTCTAGACTTTCAATGGCTTCTTTATACCTATGCAGCCTCATTTGTGCATCTGCCATATTCCTATAGGCATAATCAAATTTCTCATTGATAGCAATGGCGTATTGATAGGCATCAATCGCTTTCTCAAACAACTTCAACCCTTGATAGGCAGCTGCTAGATTGAACCAAGCCAAATCATTGTATGGATAGTCTTCTATGATTTTTAAATGCAATCGAATACTCTCTTCATTACGTCCAGTGAAATCAGTCCAGAAACAAACCTTGTACAACGCTTCTTCATTATTTGGGTCATATTCCAAGATCAGCTTCAAGCAATCAAAAATTTTCTCAAAGGCCTCATAATCATCATATACATCAGCGAGCTCAAACAACAAATCAATTCTATCATCTCCTTCAAATTGTTGAATAGCCTCTTCAAGTAAAGCAACAGCCTTTTCTTGCTGATCTAAAGCCAGATAGGCATCCGTGCGGAGAATGTAAATATCTATATCGTTCTTATCGAGAATCTCCGCTTTCTCCAAAAGGGTTAAAGCCTTTTTATACTGTCTTGATGCAATCAACAAATCAGCTTTTTTCACCAATAACGAGGATGAATAAGGAAATTGAAGAATACCTATTTCGGCTGCCTCCATAGCCTTAGGAAGTGCATCTTGGTCATCAAAATGATCAATGATCCTTTCAAATGACTCTTCACTTAAAAAACCCGTACCCCTACCTGAGCGCAGTCGCTCATAAACGGATAACAATTCTTGTAAGTCTTCATTTTCGGAAAAGCGAGGGTTTTCAGCCATGGAACAGGGGTTATTGTAATTTAACGAATAAGGAACTAAGATGATCAGTGTTAACAATAATTTCTTTTACAATTCGTTACCATTTAGTAAAAAACCGGACAAATGTTGGTAATTACATAAAAAATGTTAATTTTGTCCTAATGAAAACCCAAAAAAGATTCTTCAACACTTTCAGTAACAGTGCTCTAGCATTGATTACTATGTTGTTTGTATCCGTTACGGTTTTTGCAGTAGACGGTATCGTTTCAAAGTCAAAATCTTCTAAGGCCGCCTATTCCAACATGAAAAAGAACCTCAGATTAAACCTGAGTGCGGGTTACAGCTACCGCGATAACCGTTCATTTGGCTTTAAAAAATCAGGTAAAGACAATGCATTCAATTCGATTATAACTTACCAAAAAGGTAATATCACTTATAATCTTCCTTATAAGAATAAATCGGCACTGCACAGGTTCAAAACACCTGAAAAACCTCAGCAATAATTAGAGCTGCTTTTTACTTTCTGCATAGCTAAGAATACGATAACCTGAAGAAGGAACATCAAACTTTTGAATGGGCACAGGATCAAAGTTCAGGTTAAGCGACCTATAAACTATTTTTGTTTCATCTACCTTATACTCATATGACAACACCAATCCCGGTAGATCACCCATTTGAAATTCAGTGTCTTTATTGTCAAGTATAATAGAGGTAGTATACCAAATATCAATTACACCACCATTCCTTAGTTTGAATTGTGCTTTTTTACAGGGATATTCCAATATGGTTTGCTGTTCATCCAAATAAAGAATGCTATCCGTATTGTACCATGCATTTTTATCTGCCCATGTTAATGCATCAAGAGGAATTAAAATTTTTTGTGATCCAAAGTCACGAACAATTGCACCAAGCTCTTCTCGGCTATCATACAAAGTAACGGTCTTACCAATGCTTCCAACTAAATCAGTGCGTGTGTGTGCTCCTTTGAAAAAATGTTGGGCAGTCATGCTATCGCCAATACGCAGATCATCTTTATAAGAAAGCACTGAGAAAGTAAGACTCCCCTCAGACAATCTTTTTTGTCCAACTACTGCAGAAGCAATAGACCATAAAAGAATGACCAAAGGTAAACGCATAGCATTTATTTTTTCTTGACTTTGTCTTGCATCGATTGCACTTTCTTTTGGGTCTCTTGCATTTGCTCTAAACGCTCTTGCCATTTAGATTTTTCTCTTGGCTTCTTTTTGTTGGCTTCGAGTTCTGCAAGAATTTTCTTGTGATCAATGATATAGTTCTGAATTACAAATTGGAGTAACAGTGTAATTACGTTTGAAACAGTATAATACCAAGTTAATGCAGAAGGCAAGCTATTGAAAATACCCAACATAAAAATCGGGAAGATATAGGGCATGTACTTCAACATCGGATTACCTTGATCCGGTGTCATACTCATGCTGTACAAGGAAATCAACAAGCTTGTTACTACTGCTAGTATAGTAAACAAGGACAGGTGTGATCCTATACCAGGGATACTAAAGCCCCATGTAAGCACAGCATCATAAGAAGAAAGATCCTTTGACCACCAGAAAGCTTCTCCTCTCAACACAATGTTAGAGTTAAAGAAACTATACAAAGCAAAGAAGATTGGAATTTGTAATAATGCAGGTATACAACCACCTAAAGGATTTACACCAGCACTACGGAACAATTTCATTTGCTCCATGCTATAAGCCTGCTGATCATCTTTCAATTTTTCTTTCAATACATCAAGCTCCGGACGAAGTGCTTTCATTTTTGCACCACTAACATAAGAGGTATAGACCAATGGTGAAGTTAGCAACCTAATGAACAGGGTAAGCAACGCAATAGCCAATCCAAGACTTGAAACATTTTTCTCAAGGAAACTAAATGCAGGCAATACAATCCATCTGTTGATATATTTCACAAAAGCATAGAATCCCTGGCCAAGATTGACCATATCTTCCATGTCTAGTTTGTATTTTTTCAATAAAGCATAATCATTTGGACCAACATAAAAATTTAAACCAATATTGGCTTTGTTTGATGCAGGAAATACCGCTTTTAAATTGGCTGTTGTTTGAGCTACTACTTTTAAAGAATCATCAGGTACTTTACAACTAATCTCTGCAAACTTGAATCCATTCTCTGCAATAACTGTAGTATTAAAAAACTTCTGTTTTACACCAAGCCATTTCACGCCTTCATCCCACTGTTCATTAAGACCATCACTCATTGTAAAATAATCAAAGCCATCCGCTCCATAAAGCCCCAATTGTGTTTCTCTTTTCTCCGTCTGAATATCAAGCTCTTGTTGATCTGCTTGCAATTGCCAGAGGAAATTAACAGTGTTGTTGGTAAACAACTTATCGGCTCCCTCACTAACGATGTTCAAGCCAAACATATAATCATTGGCTTTCAAAGTATAGCGATGCTCAAGCATTTTACCAGAAGAATCTCTCAATGAATAAATCAAAGTGGATTCATCTTTGTTGGTAACAACTTCAGAGGGACTAAAATACAAGTCTTCAGTTGATGTAGTTTGATTAGCCCCAGTATTAACCAAATAAGAAAACTGATTGAAATTGCCACTGATTAATTTTACTTGCTGGCTATCTGCAGAAACATAGTTCTTTAATTCAACTGCGACAGGTCTTGCTCCTTTGTTAGAAAAACTAATGCGCACCAATTCATTTTCAACAACAGTTATCTGTTCTTGAATTTTACCTTCCTGAACAAAAGAACCAGGCGTACCCATTGGAATGGCTAACGCAGTATCTGTTGAAGCAATTGGAGATGCTGTATCTTTTATGACAGGTTGTAGGGCTGCAAGAGAATCTCTGATTTGCTTTTGCTTTGCTTCCAATTCTAATTGTCCCACTCGGGTAAAATAAAAATATCCCAAAAACAAACCAGCCAACAAAACAAAGCCGATCACTGAATTCTTTTCAAATTTCATGTTAGATGCAATTGAGGGTCAAAGGTAAGTATTACCGATGAAGTCTGTGAATGATGAATATGTGTATACGTCCCATTAAACCATTTCAGGAGCAAGAGACTTATCGCCACTGACCCTACTGTTCTGAAAATCTAATGCTGCTTTAACAAAATGGACAAAAATTGGATGCGGATTCTCTACCGT
>JBDLUR010000122.1:0-3117 GCA_039805205.1 Bacteroidota bacterium | reverse complement strand
TTCCTGATAAGGCACCTCCACGTCCGGATATTCGAAAGATGTTGGTGCCAATTGGACCAGTAGTAGTATTTGGTTCAAGTAACTTCCCTTATGCGTATTCCACAGCTGGTGGTGATACAGCCTCTGCACTAGCTGCAGGCTGTTCTGTTGTTGTGAAGGCTCACCCTGCGCATCCGGAAACATCTTCCATGGTAGCAGGAGCAATTGAAAAAGCTTTAGTAGCACTTAACATGCCCAAGGATATTTTTATCCATTTACATGGTGCCTCTTTTGCAATAGGTGAAGCCTTGGTGAAAAATGAAAATACCAAAGCAGTAGGATTCACTGGCTCCTATAGTGGAGGCATGGCCTTGTTTAATTGGGCCAATCAACGAAAAGAACCCATTCCGGTTTTTGCAGAAATGGGTAGTGTTAACCCAGTTTATTTATTCAATGAAGAGTTGTCTAATAATCCAAGTGGATATGGGAATATGTTAGCTGATTCCATAACGCTTGGGGTTGGACAGTTTTGTACCAATCCAGGGATTATAGTTGGATTAGATGGGCCATCATTGGATCAATTTATTGACGCCTTAACAGAAAAAATTTCTTCTACCGTAACAGGAAAAATGTTGCACTCTGGCATAGCGCAGTCATATGAACAGAAGGCGAAGCGTGCGATTTCACAAAAAGGAGTAAAGATTAGTTCATCAGCTGAAAATACACCTACGTCTGACAAAAGCTCTGCAGTTGTGGTAACGGTTACAGCTTCCAATTTCTTGTCAAATCCTATACTTCATGAAGAAGTATTTGGTCCTTTTTCAGTTGTTGTGATCTGTAACGATTATTCAGAAATGAAGAGAGTAGCTGAAGTCATGGAAGGGCAGCTGACCTCAACTATCATCGCAACACCAAATGATGTGCAATCCAATCAGGATATACTGGATGTTGTTTCAGGAAAGTGCGGAAGAGTCATAATGAATGGTGTGCCGACTGGTGTTGAAGTTTGTTTGGCCATGCAACATGGTGGTCCTTTCCCAGCATCGACAGATTCCAGGTTCACTTCAGTTGGCGCAGATGCCATCAAGCGTTTCGCAAGACCATTAGCGTTTCAAAATTTTCCAGATCAATTGTTGCCCGATGAACTAAAAGCTGAAAATCCTTTATTGATCAACAGAATAGTTGAATAATGAAACATATATTTATCGTCTTCTTGCTTTTCGCATTTCAATTCTCTTTAGCGCAACAAGCGCCTGAGCCATCTCATCCTGTGTTGAAACAAGCATTGAAAAAAATTGCTGATTTTAATAACGAAGAAAGAAGAATTGATTCAATGAGTGGTTTTCCATTGGGTCTTCATGGCGAGGCAGAGGCAAAGAGGCGATATGATTTTTTCATTGTTCTCGATAAAGAAATAGGAAGTATAAGCAAGTCAGAATTATCCTTTGAAGATGAAATCAATGCTGAATTACTTTTGTACAGTTTTGAAGATGATATCTCTGACTACAAATTCAAAGCGTATTTGAATCCAATTCTTTCTGAAGGAGGTTTCCATACCAATATTACTGGTATGTCGAATACTGTTATCAGAGCTCAGAAAGATGCGGAGGCCTATTTGGCAAGGTTGAATGATATTCCTAGATACATGGAAGAGCATTTTGCCTTGATGCGTGAAGGGTTGAAAATTGGAATAGCTCAACCTTATGATGTTGTAAAAAGCTTCAACAATACATACGAGATTCACATTGTTGGTAAGCCTGAACAATCAGTCTTCTGGAAACCATTTGCAAAAAAGCCAGCTACTATTTCTGATGCAGATTGGCAAACTATTACAACAAAGGCCAAGGATGTTGTTATGAATAAAGCTGTGGCGGGCTACAAATCTGTAAAACAGTTTTTTGAAAAAGAATACCTTCCCAAAGCGCCTGTCAAACCGGGTGTTTTGTATTTTCCTGATGGTCTAACTTTTTATCAGGATAGGGTATCACATTTTACAACTACTGATTTAGGTTACGATTCAATTTTTAATATTGGATTGAAGGAAGTTGCACGCATCAAAGCAGCTATGTATAAAGTGAAAGACGAAGTTGGTTTTAAAGGGGATATGAAATCATTTATCGAAATGCTTAGGACTGATCCAAAGTTCTATCCTAAAACAGGGGAAGATTTATTGAAAGAGGCATCTTTTATTGCCAAGAAAATTGATGGGAAGTTGCCTATGTTGTTTGGTAGGTTACCCCGACAACCATACGGCGTAGAACCAGTGCCAGAGGCGATTGCGCCAACCTATACAGCTGGAAGATACTCTGGCGCCCCAATTAAAAGTACAAGAGCAGGTAATTATTGGGTTAATCTTTATAATCTTCCTTCAAGAACTTTATACACGCTAGAAGCACTAACCCTACATGAAGCAGTACCTGGTCATCATTTGCAAATGGCATTAACGCAAGAATTGGAAAACCTTCCAACCTTTAGGAGAAATCTTTATGTTAATGCTTTTGGTGAAGGGTGGGGACTATATGCTGAATCCTTAGGTTATGAAATAGGATTGTATAAAGATCCTTATAGCAGATTCGGACAACTGACCTACGACATGTGGAGAGCTTGTCGTTTGGTAATTGATGTAGGTGTGCACGCCAAAGGTTGGTCGCGTCAACAATCAGTTGATTATTTAGCTGATAACACTGCATTGTCCATGCATGAAGTGAATACTGAAATCAATAGATACATTGCTTGGCCAGGACAAGCATTGGCCTATAAAATGGGTGAACTCAAAATTAAGGAGTTGCGCAAACGTGCTGAGTCTGCTTTAGGCGATAAGTTTGATGTGAGAAAGTTTCACGATATACTACTTTCAGAAGGCACACTTACATTACGCTTGATGGACAAGTTAATCGACAGGTACATCGCAGCCAACAAATAAGCAAATACAATGTGTGGGATATATTGGAACAATTTTTCTGCTCCAAACCATCCGTTGGTATTGATGATTAAGTAAACGCCAATCACTAATTTTATTCCCTCCCAAATATAAGCGATAGGATTACCATCCATCAATTCTGTCATTGCGTAGATGTAAGCAAAGATGAAAAGTCCGTAAAGAAAAATACCCGGACTACCAATCGATGCTAGGTTGCC
>JBDLUR010000121.1:0-3223 GCA_039805205.1 Bacteroidota bacterium | reverse complement strand
AGCAGGAACAGAAACACAAACTTGAAGAATTGCTCAATGAGTTCAGATTAACTCATGTGAGAAAAAACAACGGAGATTCATTGAGTGGAGGTGAAAGGCGTAGGACAGAAATCGCACGTGCTTTGGCAGTCGATCCGAAATTTATCTTATTGGATGAACCATTCGCAGGTGTTGACCCTATTGCTGTTGAAGACATCCAAACTGTAGTAGCTAGGCTTAAATATAAAAACATAGGAATTCTCATCACCGACCATAACGTAAATGAAACGCTTTCCATTTGCGATAGGGCCTATTTGCTGATTGAGGGCAAGATTTTCAAGCATGGCTCTGCGGAAGAACTTGCGGAAGATGAACAAGTCCGTAATCTTTATCTGGGAAGGAATTTCGAACTCAAAAGAAAAGATTATCTTCACGAAGAGGCCCGTCAGGAGTCACTTTACGGCGACCGCTGACACCCAGCATCAACATGAAATTGCTTAGCCCTGCCATATCAACCTTAGCAAGGTTGCGCTCCTGGAGAATAGACGCCTGGATGCAGCATCCCATTTCTGCGCAACGTGAAGTGTTGCAAGATTTGGTAACAGCTGGACAATACACTGAATTTGGTAGAAAATATGATTTCTCCAAACTCTTCAATACCAAAACATTCAAGCAGGCCGTTCCGATTCATGAATACGAAGACCTGAAGCCCTACATTGAAAGAATCATGGCGGGTGAACAAAATATTCTTTGGAATACCCCCATCAACTGGTTCGCAAAAAGCAGTGGTACCACATCTGATAAAAGCAAATTCATTCCTGTTAGTAACGAAAGTTTAGAGGATGGTCATTACAAAGCCGCAAAGGACGTTTTGTCGCTCTACTATTCTCATCACCCAGATTCTGATTTGCTGACAGGCAAGGGATTGGTTATTGGAGGAAGTCATACTGTTAGCAGTTTGCACGACGAAGCTTTCTTCGGCGACCTGAGTGCTGTCCTGATGCAAAACACGCCCTTCTGGGGCAACTGGATCAGAACACCTGAATTGAAGATCGCACTAATGGATGAATGGGAGAACAAGATTGAAATGCTGGCCAACACGACCATGCAGGAAAACGTAACATCCGTATCAGGTGTACCAACATGGACCTTGGTATTGTTTCAGCGTATACTTGAGCTGACCGGTAAACAGAACATGAAAGAAGTTTGGCCTTCCCTAGAACTCTATATGCATGGAGGCGTTTCGTTTCTGCCTTATAAAGAACAGTTCAAAAAATTGATTGGAGGGGATGTCAACTTCCTAGAAATGTATAACGCCAGCGAAGGTTTCTTTGCAGCGCAGGACCTCCCAAATTCAGATGGCATGCTGCTTTTCCTAGACCATGGTATCTTTTATGAATTCATGCCCATTGAAGAATATGGGAAAGACGACCCCAAGACCATTGGCTTGAAAGATGTAGAACTCGATAAACTCTATGCCCCCGTTATTTCAACCAATGGTGGACTATGGCGATACCTGATTGGTGATACAATTACATTTACTAGCCTTCGTCCTTTTAGGGTTAAAGTCAGCGGCAGGGTAAAACTCTTCATCAATGCATTTGGGGAAGAATTGATTATTGAAAATGCAGAAAAGGCTATTGCTGTAGCATGTAAATCGACTGAAGCCATTGTGACTGATTATACAGCAGGACCTGTTTATTTCAGCGAACAAAGCAATGGAGCACATGAATGGTTGATCGAATTTGAGAAAGAGCCCAATTGCATGCATCAGTTTTCAATTCAGCTTGATGAAGAATTAAAGCGACAGAACAGTGATTACGAAGCGAAACGCTACAAAAGCATTGCATTGAGTGAGCCAGTAGTAAAGGTTTTACCAAATGGACACTTCAATAGATGGCTGAAGAACAAAAATAAATTAGGGGGTCAACACAAAGTACCAAGGCTAAGCAACGATAGGAAAATCCTAGATGAAATTATATCGTTGCTTTGAAATTAGCCATACCAGCAGTTTAGTTATCGTCAGATTAAAGTAATTTTGCAAGAACATTTTAACCCATTAAAATAGAACCATCATGAAACTGCTCGAAAATAAAATAGCCATTGTTACCGGTGCTGCACGCGGATTAGGAGAAGGAATTGCCATCAAACTTGCTGAACACGGAGCACATGTAGCCTTTAGTTATGTTAGTGAAAGCAGTGCAGAAAAAGCTGCAGCGTTGGTTACTAAATTAGAGGGACTAGGTGTTAAAGCTAAGGCATGGAGAAGTAATGCTGGTAAATATGAAGAAGCAGAAGCATTTGTAAATGAGGTTGTAAAAGAATTCGGAACAGTAGATATCTGCGTAAACAATGCAGGTATTTCAAAAGACAACTTGCTACTTCGTTTAACCCCTGAACAGTGGGATGAAGTAATGGAAGTCAACCTGAAAAGTGTATACAATATGACCAAACAGGTTATTCGCCCGATGATGAAGGCTAGAAAAGGTTCCATCATCAACATGAGCTCAATTGTGGGCATCAACGGTAACGCGGGACAAGGAAGCTATGCTGCTAGTAAGGCAGGTATCATAGGATTCACAAAGTCCATTGCGCTTGAATTGGGTAGTAGAAATGTAAGGGTAAATGCCATTGCACCTGGTTTTATCGAAACCGATATGACCCATTATTTGAAAGAGGGAGAAGCGGGACAAGCATTTTTATCAAAAATCCCTATGGGCCGTTTTGGCTCAGCGGAAGAAATTGGCAACACTACCTTGTACCTAGCCTCAGATTTGAGTAGCTATGTTACCGGTCAGGTGATCAGTGTTTGTGGCGGTTTAAACACGTGACAATATTTTTACACAAGATTAATCTAGAATAGTACATACTTCCTATCAAATCAGTAGATTTGTCGGCCATGAAAAGGAAGTTACTCAGTCTATTTTTATTGTTGGTTGTAGCCTTTCAGCTGCTACCCGTAAAAGAGATCGGAGGCCTGTTTGCCAATAACATGCTTACAGAGGAAGTATGTGACAGTTTGGAAAATACAGAAGAACACAACGATCATCAAACTGCGAAAAAATCAACAGAAGACGATTTGGTTCTAAAATCAAACTCAGAACAGCCTTTTTATATTGTTAGTTCAATGTTGTATCTAGAGAATGGGACATTAATCTTGTCTAGGATTTCAGATGATACACTTACTCCCCCTCCGCTTGTCTAAAGGACAACTCAAAATCTCGTCTTGTAATTTTTCCTGAAA